>NZ_QKRU01000111.1:0-13763 GCF_003234055.1 Pseudomonas sp. 57B-090624 | reverse complement strand
GGGTGGCTCGCGCCGGGGCTTGCGGTGCCGTCTGCTGGAACAGCTGCACCGGGTCCTGCGGCAGGGCACGCTGGGTGTCCTTGGCGGCGGTCAGGTGGCGCATGTCCTGGTACTTCTCCTGGCTCAGGTCGGCCAGGCGGGTGCCGTCACGCACCACCCTGGGCCGCAGGAAGACCATCAGGTTGCGCTTGACGTTGACGTCCTTGCTGGAGCGGAACAGGCCGCCGACCAGCGGGACGTCGCCCAGCAGCGGCACCTTGCTTTCGCTGCGCGTCACGTCGTCCTGGATCAGGCCGCCGAGCACGATGACCTGGCCGTTGTCGGCCAGCACGGTGCTCTTGATCATGCGTTTGTTGGTGACCAGGTCGACCGCTCGCGAGGCCGCTCCGGTGCTGGGGGCGATGGAGGAGATCTCCTGCTCGATCACCAGGCGCAGGGTGCCGCCTTCGTTGATGTGCGGGGTGACCTTGAGGGTGACGCCGACATCCTTGCGCTCGATGGTGGTGAAGGGGTTGTTGGCCCCGGCCGCATCGGTGGTGTAGGAGCCGGTCTGGAAGGGCACGTTCTGGCCGACGAGGATCTCGGCCTGCTGGTTGTCGAGGGTGAGCAGGCTGGGGGTGGACAGCAGGTTGCTGTGGCCGCTGGCCGACAGCGCGGTGATCAGGGCGCCGAAATTGTCGTTGCCGATGCCGACGATGGCGCCGTCGGGCAGGTTGACCGGGGTCTTGGCTTCGATGGCGCCGAGCAGGGTGCCCACCGACAACCCGGTGTTGCTGAAGTTGGTGCCGCCGATGGGGCCGCTGTCGGAACGGCCGTCGATGGCCCACTGCACGCCGAGCGCTTCGCTGACGTCGCCGGACATCTCGACGATGGCGGCTTCCACCAGGACCTGGGCCCGGGGCACGTCGAGCTGCTGCACCAGCTCCTCCAGCTGGCTGACCATGTCGGGCTCGGCCATGAGGATGAGGGCGTTGAGCCCTTCGTCGGCGCGGATCAGCACCGGCGCCTGGGTGGTGGTGGGCGAGGTGGCGCCGCGCAGCTGCTCGGACAGGTCGCTGAGGGTCTTGGCCAGGTCCTTGGCATCGCCGTGGCGCAGGCGCACCACCCGGGTGTTGGCGGAGCGCACGGGCGCCGTGTCCAGCTGGCGGGCCATCTTCAGCAGGCGCTCGCGGGCTTCGGGCGGGCCCAGCAGCAGCAGGCGGTTGGTGCGCGGGTCGGCGATCACCTGGGCATTGCCGTTGCCGACGGCCTGACCCCGGCGCAGGCTTTCCTGGAGCATGGCGGCCACGTCCTTGGCCCAGGCGTGCTGCATGTCGTAGAACACGCTGTCGTCGGCGCCGGCCCGGTCGAGCTGGGTGATCAGGGTGATCAGCCGCTCGATGTTGGCGCGCTTGTCGCTGACGATCAGGGCGTTGCTGGAGGGGATGGCCGCCAGGTGGCCGTTCTGCGGCACCAGCGGGCGGATCATCGGCAGCAGCTCGTTGACCGGGGTCTGCTGCACCTGGATCAGGCGTGTCTCGAAGGTTTCCGGCCCGCTGCCGAGGGGGCTGTTGGCGACGCTGCGGCCTTCGATGTCGGGCACGATGCGCGCCTGGTTGCCCTGGGCGATCACGCTGTAGCCGTGGGTGCTCATCACCGAGAGGAACAGTTGGTAGACCTCGCTGAGGGTCAGCGGTGATTCGGAGATGACGGTGACCTGGCCCTTGACGCGCGGGTCGAGCACCAGCGTCTGGCCGCTGATGCCGGCCACCAGTTCGGTGAAGTCCTGGATGTCGGCATCGCGCATGTTGATGGTCCAACGCTCTTCGCTGCCGTCAGCGGACGGTTGCGCCATTGCCAGGGGGCAGAGCAGCAGGACGATCCAGGCGACATGACGGAGCCTGGTGCGCAGCGTCAGCAGCAGGTAGCGCGCCACCAGGCGCAGTGACGGGAATACGGGTGTGGCACGAGGCATCTGGAAAGCTCGACAGACATCCGCGCATCCATGCGCCTTGCTGGTTTTCTCTGGAGGGCCCTACCCGGGGCCGAAGGACTGGCGAGAATAAGTAAAGTTGCACGCATGTACTAAAAATCCGCTTGCAACTGTGGGCGGTTTCACACTGTTTATCCTGACCATTCGGTCATGGGCGACTGGTTGGCAGATTCAGGAAAATCCCGGGCGTTGCCCTGCGATGACGCCCTGTTTCCTGATGGATCAACCCGCCCTGCAGCGACGCTGGCGCTGATCCGCGCCCATGAAAAAGCCCGGCGCGGGGGCCGGGCTTCTTCATGGAGCGGGGAGGCTTACTTCACTTCCACCGCCAGGCTTTCGGCGATCTTCCTGTTCCAGATCGCAGGGCCTGTGATGTGCACCGACTCGCCCTTGGTGTCGACCGCGACGGTCACGGGCATGTCCTTCACTTCGAACTCGTAGATCGCTTCCATGCCCAGTTCGGCGAAGGCCAGCACCTTGGACTTCTTGATCGCCTGGGCCACCAGGTAGGCGGCGCCGCCGACGGCCATCAGGTACACGGCCTTGTTGTCCTTGATCGCGTCGATGGCGATGGGGCCGCGCTCGGACTTGCCGATCATGCCCAGCAGGCCGGTCTGCTCGAGGATCTGGCGGGTGAACTTGTCCATGCGGGTGGCGGTGGTGGGGCCTGCCGGGCCGACCACTTCGTCACCGACCGGATCGACCGGGCCGACGTAATAGATGAAGCGACCCTTGAGGTCCACCGGCAGCTGTTCGCCCTTGTTGAGCATGTCGACCATGCGCTTGTGCGCGGCGTCGCGGCCGGTGAGCATCTTGCCGTTGAGCAGGACGGTCTCGCCCGGCTTCCAGCTCTGCACGTCTTCCGGGGTCAGGGTGTCGAGGTCGACGCGGCGCGCGGAGGGGCCGGCTTCCCAGACGATCTCCGGGTAGGCGTCCAGCGGCGGCGCTTCCAGTTCGGCCGGGCCGGAGCCGTCGAGCACGAAGTGGGCGTGACGGGTGGCGGCGCAGTTGGGGATCATGCACACCGGCAGGGAGGCTGCGTGGGTCGGGTAATCCATGATCTTCACGTCGAGCACGGTGGTCAGGCCGCCCAGGCCCTGGGCGCCGATGCCCAGCTGGTTGACCTTCTCGAACAGCTCCAGGCGCATCTCCTCGATCCTGTTCTGCGGGCCACGGGCCTTCAGCTCATGGATGTCGATGGACTCCATCAGCACTTCCTTGGCCATCACCGCGGCTTTCTCGGCGGTACCGCCGATGCCGATGCCGAGCATGCCCGGCGGGCACCAGCCGGCGCCCATGGTGGGAACGGTCTTGAGCACCCAGTCGACGATGGAGTCGGAGGGGTTGAGCATCGCCATCTTCGACTTGTTCTCGGAGCCGCCGCCCTTGGCCGCGACGTCCACTTCCACGGTGTTGCCGGGGACGATGGAGTAGTGGATGACCGCCGGGGTGTTGTCCTTGGTGTTCTTACGGGCGCCCGCCGGGTCGGCCAGGATGGAGGCGCGCAGCACGTTCTCCGGCAGGTTGTAGGCGCGACGCACCCCTTCGTTGATCATGTCGTCGACGCTCATGGTGGCGCCATCCCAGCGCACGTCCATGCCGACACGCACGAAAACGGTGACGATGCCGGTGTCCTGGCAGATCGGGCGGTGACCGGTGGCGCACATGCGCGAGTTGATCAGGATCTGCGCCATCGAGTCGCGCGCGGCGGGCGACTCCTCGCGCAGGTATGCCTCGTGCATGGCCTGGATGAAGTCGACGGGGTGGTAATAGGAAATGAACTGCAGTGCGTCGGCGACGCTCTGTATCAGGTCGTCCTGCTTGATCACGGTCATGGGGCGCGCTCCTCTTGAATTCGGGAACATCGGGAAGCGCCGGACCACGACCCGGCGCGCATTGGATTGGGGGTGAAAATGGCGCGGAAGTATACCGCGTGCTCAAGCGCGGGCACACCCGCCGACAGTCGACCTTGGTCGCTGACCGCCCCTCACGCGTCCCCTAGGTTTTTTGTGATCACGGGCGTAGAGTGGCGGCATGGTGCCACTACGGGATGGAGCCCATGAGCACAGCGAGTCAACGGGTCACCCATCGTGCGTTGCAAAGCCTGCTGCTGAAACGCTTCGGCATGGCCGCTTGCACCTATGCGCTGGCGCTCTGCCTGTTCTGGATAGCCGTCCTGGGGGACCTGTACCAGGCCTCCTTCGCCAGTGCACTGGTCGCCTGCGGGCTGATCGTGCTCTCGCAACTGGCCTTCCTGTTCATTTTCCTCAGCGGCCGCAACCTGGCCTTTCGCGATCCCAGCCTGACCGAGGCGCAGGTCCTGGTGGCCCTCGCCTGGCATACCTTGCTGCTGTCCGACCTGGAGGGCGCCCGGGGCGCACTCCTGGTGGTCTATGTGCTGATCATGCTGTTCGGCGTGTTCCAGCTGCAGCCGCGGGTTTTCGTACGGTGCTCTGCCATCGGCTTCTTCGCCTTCACCGGGCTCAACCTGTGGGAGGCGTACCAGATGCGCCTCGCCGAACCGGCCCTGGCGGTGCTGCAGGTGTGCGCGCTGTTCGTGGTGCTGGGCTGGCTGGCGCTGTTCGCCAGCTACGTGCAGGCCCTGCGCCAGCGCATGCGCCAGCGGCGCTTCGCCCTGCAGGCGCACCAGGACACGCTGCGCGGCATGATGCGCCAGCTCGAAGACCTGGTCGCCACCGACGAGCTGACCGGGCTGTTCAACCGCCGTCACTTCCTGCGCCTGGCCACCCGTGAGCTGGAAGCCCTGGCGCCCGGCCGCCAGCACGGCCTGGCGCTGATCGACCTCGACCACTTCAAGCGCATCAACGACATCCACGGCCATGCCGCCGGCGACCGCGTGCTGCAGACCTTCGCCGCCGTGGCGCGGGCCTGCCTGCGCGATGGCGACATCCTGGCGCGCTACGGGGGGGAGGAGTTCGTCCTGCTGTTGCCCAACTGCGATGCCGATCGCCTCACCGCCTGCTGCGAGCGCCTGCGCGAGGCCTTCGCCTCCGCCGATCCGGTGGGTGTCGAGGTGGACGGGCTGAGCCTGTCGGCCGGCATGACGCTGCTGGCGGTGAGCGACGAGCTCGATGATGCGCTGCAGCGCGCCGATCAGGCACTCTATCGGGCCAAACGTGGCGGGCGGAACCGCTGCGATGCCGCCTGGGAGGAGCAGGGTGCCTGAAATCGAGGTCGCGGGAAGACGCTGGACCGTACCACCGTCCAGCAACCTGCTGGACCAGCTCAACGCCGCAGGATGCAAGATCCCCTTCAGTTGCCGGGCCGGCAGTTGCCATGCCTGCCTGGTGCGCTGCCTGGCCGGCGAGCCGCTCGACGCGCGGCCCGAGGCGCTCGACCCCGAGCGCCGCGCCGAAGGCTGGCGCCTGGCCTGCCAGTGCCGGGTGGTGACGGACCTGGTGGTGGAGGCGTTCGACCCGCAGCGTGATGGCCTGCCGGCCGAGGTGGTGGCGCTGGACTGGCTGGGCGAGGTCGCGCGCCTGCGCCTGCGGCCCCAGCGCCCCGTGCGCTACAGCCCCGGGCAGCACCTGCTGCTGTGGAACGCCGAGGGGGTCGCCCGGCCCTATTCGCTGGCCAGCGTGCCGGGCGAGGAGCCCTGGTTGGAGTTCCACATCGACTGCCGCCAGCCCGGCGCCTTCGCCGATGCGCTGCGGCCGTTGCAGGTCGGCGCCACCCTGCGCCTGGGCGAGCTGCGCGGTGGCGCGCTGCACTACGACCCGGACTGGGATGGCCGGCCACTGCTGATCCTCGCTGCGGGCACCGGCCTGGCGCCGCTCTGGGGCATCCTCCGCGAGGCCTTGCGCCAGCATCACCAGGGCGCGATCCGCCTCATTCACCTGGCCCATGACCCGGCCGGGCATTACCTCGCCGAACCCCTGCGGGCGCTGGCCGGGCGCCACGACAACCTGCGGGTCGAGCTGACCACCACGGCGCAGCTGCAAGGTGTTTTGGCCGATCTCCGGCTTGTTTCGCGCCAGACCGTCGCCTTACTCTGCGGCAGCCCCGCCAGCGTCGAAGACTTCGCGCGCCGCCTCTATCTGGCCGGTTTGCCGCGCAATCAACTGCTGGCCGACGTATTCCTGAGCCGCTCCTTCTGAGGCGGCCACCGCCGAGGAGCCACCATGAGCGAGCACATCCACCTGGAACGTGACCAGGGCCTGCTGACCCTCCGCATGCAGCGTGCGGACAAGATGAACGCCCTGACCCGCGCCATGTACGGCGCCATGGCCGATGCCCTGGACGCGGCTGGCGAGGATCGCAGCGTGCGCGCGGTACTGATCACCGGCAGCGAGACCTGCTTCACCAGCGGCAACGATGTCGCCGATTTCATCCAGGCACCGCCCTCGGGGCTGGACAGCGAAGTGTTCCGCTTCATGAAGGCGCTATTCGATTTCGCCAAGCCGGTGGTGGCGGCGGTGAGCGGCCCGGCGGTGGGCATCGGCACCACGCTGCTGCTGCATTGCGACCTGGTCTATGTGGCCCGCGACGCCAAGCTGAAGATGCCCTTCGTCAACCTCGGGCTGTGCCCGGAGTTCGGTTCCAGCCTGATCCTGCCGCGCATGCTCGGCCATGCCCGCGCCGCACAGTTGCTGCTGCTCGGCGAAGCCTTCACCGGTGAGCAGGCGGCGGCCTGGGGCATCGCCAACGAGGCGCTGGACGATGGTGCCGCGACCCTGGCCCGTGCCCGCGAGATGGCCCAGCGCTTCGAGCAGCTGGCACCTTCTGCCGTGGCGGTGAGCAAGCGCCTGATGCGCGAGCCGGGCCGCGAGGAATTGCGCCAGGTGATCATGGAGGAGGGCGAGCTGTTCGGTCAGCGCCTGCGCACCCCCGAGGCGATCGAAGCGCTCTCGGCCTTCATGCAGCGCCGCAAGCCGGATTTCTCAAGGTTCGCCTGAGGCTCGCACGCGGGTCTCGCCCGGCCCACAGCGCTCCGGCAACCGCAGGATGGGGCGGGCGGCGTTCCGCGAGCTCCGCGCAACCCATCGATAAGGCGGGTCAGGCACGCACAGGTGCCACGCTCGACTCCGCTTGGTGGAGGTAAAAAGCGACCTCCACCCTACATGTCGGTCATGCTCTGCTCGAATGAAAAAGGCCGCTCGATGAGCGGCCTTTCCATTTACTGCGGATGCCTCACACCAGCGGGTCGCCGACGTGGAGGATCTTCATGGTGTTGGTGCCGCCGACGGTGTGATAGCTGTCGCCCTTGGTGAGGATGACCCAGTCGCCCTGCTGCACGATGCCGCGCTTGAGCAACTCGTCCACGGCGGCCTGGCTGACCTTGTCGGCCGGCAGCGCGGCCGGGTCGAAGGGCACGGTCTGCACGCCGCGGAAGAGGGCGACGCGAGCCTGGGTGGCGCGGTGGGGGGAGAAGGCGAAGATCGGCACCGAGGAGCGGATGCGCGACATGATCAGCGGGCTGTAGCCACTCTCGGTGAGGCAGATGATGGCCTTCACGCCCGGGAAGTGGTTGGCGGTGTACATGGTCGCCAGGGCCACGCTCTCGTCGCAGCGGCTGAAGGTGTGCCCCAGGCGGTGGCTGGATTTCTGGCTGGTGGGGTGCTTCTCGGCACCGACGCAGACGCGGGCCATGGCCTGCACCGCTTCCACCGGGTATTCGCCGGCGGCGCTCTCGGCGGAGAGCATCACGGCGTCCGTGTAGTCCAGCGCGGCGTTGGCTACGTCGGAGACTTCGGCGCGGGTCGGCATGGGGCTGTGGATCATCGATTCCATCATCTGGGTCGCGGTGATCACGGCTTTGTTGTAGCGACGGGCGTGCAGGATGATCTTCTTCTGGATGCCCACCAGCTCGGCGTCGCCGATCTCCACGCCCAGGTCGCCACGGGCCACCATCACGGCGTCGCTGGCGCGGATCAGGCCGTCCAGGGCTTCGTCGTCGGCCACGGCTTCGGCGCGTTCGATCTTGGCCACCAGCCAGGCGCTGCCACCGGCTTCGTCGCGCAGGCGGCGGGCCAGTTCCATGTCGGCGGCGTCACGGGGGAAGGAGACGGCCAGGTAGTCCAGGTCCATCTCGGCGGCCAGCTTGATGTCGGCCTTGTCCTTGGCGGTCAGGGCCGGGGCGGTGAGGCCGCCGCCGCGACGGTTGATGCCCTTGTGGTCGGACAGCGGGCCGCCGATCAGCACGGTGCAGTGCAGTTCATCGGCGGTGGTGGCGTCGACGCGCATGACCACGCGGCCATCGTCCAGCAGCAGTTCGTCGCCGACGCCGCAGTCCTTGATCAGGTCCGGGTAGTCGATGCCCACCACGTCCTGGTTGCCGGCGTCACGCGGGTGGGTGACGGAGAAGCGGAACTTGTCGCCGGCTTCCAGCTCGATGCGCTTGCCTTCGAACTTGGCGATACGGATCTTCGGGCCTTGCAGGTCGCCGAGCAGGGCCACGAAGCGGCCGTGCTTGGCCGCCAGCTCGCGGACCAGGCGCGCGCGCGCCTTGTGCTCGTCGGGGGTGCCGTGGGAGAAGTTCAGGCGGGCGACGTCGATACCGGCGAGGATCAGCTGTTCCAGCACCTCGGGCGAGTTGCTGGCTGGGCCGAGGGTGGCGACTATCTTGGTGCGGCGAAGGGACATGCGAAGGCTCCATTTTTCAAGCAGAGCCCGAGGCTACACCGCTGGCAACCTGTAGTCATTGTTCCTCTTCACTACCCTTTGCGGGGGTCATTGCACGCCCGGATTCAAGGCCTGGTCCAGGTGCCGCGCGGCGTTCTCGGCCTGCTCGGCATCGGGGAACTCGGCGAGCAGGCGGCGCAGGTAGCCGATGGCGCGGCCCCGGTCGGCCCGGGGGTTGGCCGGTGCGAGGTTCATCAGCGCCATCTGGTACAGCGAGCGGGCCTTGATGTCGGGCTGCACGTGGGCGTCGCCCAGGGCCAGGGAGTAGAGCTGCTCGGCTTCGTCGACGCGGTCCTTGAGCACGGCGCGGCGCGAGAGCAGGGTCATGTCCGGGTCGAGGTCGCTGCGGTAGAGGTCGAGGTTCTGGCTGGGCTTCCAGTCCGCCAGCAACTCGCGGGCGGTCTTCTGCACCGGCTCGTCGGCGCGCTGGCGGATCATCAGGATGCGTGCTTCGGCCCGCTCGGCGGCGCGGGTGCCGGGGAATTCGTTGGTGATCTGGTAGAAGCGGTTGAGCGCCTTGGTGTCGTCGCGCTGGTCGTTGTAGCGGCTCATGTAGATCAGGCCGATCTGGTAGAGCGAGATGGCGCGCACCTCGGCGCTGAACTGGTGGTCCTCGTAGCCGGTCAGGTAGAGCTTCTCGGCCTCGGCGCTGGTGCCGTCGCGGATGGCCATGGCGCTGTAGGTGAGCAGATCGCCGTCTTCCTCCACGGCCGCAGCCATGCGGTTGTTCTTCATCACCTTGTATTCCACCGCTTCGTTGGTGGTCACCTGGGCGATGAACAGAGGCGTGGTGGGGGAGCAGGCGGCGAGCAGCAGGAGGGCGCTCAGGAGGGCAGGGCGGACGGGCTGCATGGGGGCTCCGATGGCGGTGTTTCGGCGAGTCTAGCAGCGGCTCGGCCGGGGCCGCGGGGGCGTGGCGCAAGTCCCATCGGAGGATGTGCCCGGGTCTCTGCCGGATGGCGTTGCAGAAATATCCGACAGCGCCGATATACTCGCCAACGGAGGAACTACCCATGCGCACGCTGATCATCCTGGCCCTGCTCGCCGGCCTCACCGGCTGCACCCGCTGGTCACTCGACCACCACCTGAACAATGCCTACCACGCCTACGACGAGGGCGACTGCGACACGGTCATGCTCGAGCTGTCCCAGGCCGAGCGCAAGAGCCGCTCGCGGGCCTATATGCAGCCGGAGATCTCCCTGCTGCGCGGCCAGTGCCTGGAGCGCCAGAGCCTGTTCGTGGACGCCGCGCAGACCTACCACTTCATCATCGGCCGCTACCCCACCAGCGAGTACGCCTACCGCGCCCGGGCGCGGCTGGAGACCCTGGAGAAGCTGGGCCAGATCAGCGGCGCCGCGCCCGCCAAGGCCAGCCCGGCCGCGCTCTGACCGATGTTTCGACCGTCGGTCGTGGCTCGCTTGAGTGGCTTCGTGCCAGCGCTAAGCTTTGCCTTTGTTTCAGGGAGGGGTGCCATGCGTCGCCTGCTTTTGCTGGTCGTCCTGCTGCCGGGGCTGGCCAGCGCGGAGATCTATCGCTGGACCGACGCCAGTGGCAAGGTCCATTTCAGCGAGCGTCCCCAGGCCGGCGCCCAGCAGGTCCAGGTCAAGCCGCAGGTGGTGGAACGTGACGAGGCCACCCGCGAGCGCGAGCAACGCACCGAGCAGTTCTTCGATGCCCGCCGCCAGGAGCAGGCCGAGGCCCAGCGCAAGGCGGCGGACGCACGCAACCAGCGTCAACAGCAATGCGGCAAGCTGCGCAGCGATCTCGCGCGGCTTCGCGAAGGTGCCTCTTTCTACCGTCTCGACGAGAAGGGTGAGCGTCAGTACTACAGCGACGGCGAGATCGATGCCGCCCGTCGCCAATTGACCGCGGAGATCAGCCAGCACTGCGGTTAATAGTTGGTTCGAGTGCAGTAGTGAGGCCATACTGAACGGCCATCAATAGCGATTCGCCATCATGCGTAGCCAGCGCCGAATAGAACGCCATCAGTTGCCCTACTACCTGAAGGTATTCAACCGCATCACCGACAAACCCATGGGCTATCTGGGCAACGTTTCCCTCGACGGCCTGATGCTCATCAGCCAACTGCCGATGCTGGTAGGGGCCCGTTTCGACATGCGCCTGAAGATCCCGGGGCATGACGGCCAGCAGCATTTCATCGACTTCTATGCGACCTGCCAGTGGAGCCGGGAAGACGTCAACCCGGGGAACTTCGACTCTGGCTTCGCCCTGGTGGCACCGCCGCCGGAATACGTGGAGATGGTCGAGGCGCTGCGCCACTACTTCAGCTTTCGTCCCCTCGCCGCGTCGGCGTAGCCGTATCCGGCGTTAGCCGCTGCGCCTCAGGCGCGGCGGCTGGCGTTTGAATTGGTGCTGGAGGATTTGAGCTCAGCTGATTGCCGAGTTCTGCTGATGCTTTTGGTTTCGCCCACCCGGGCGAGTCCCTTTTCCAATCGTTGAAAAGGAACCAAAAAACTCGCCCCCGACATACGGGTCTGGCTGGCGCCAGACTCCCCTCGCTCCATCATCGTTCCAGGGGCACGCGCTGACGGGCCATCCCTGGCCCGACATCGCTCTCGCGACATCCATGTCGCTCAACCCCTTCCACAACGATTGCGCTCGGCCTCCTGAAAGGGGGCATTTGGCGGCTGCTCCAACATCGGCGCACGTCGGCCCAGATGTTGTGCGCATCAGTACGTAGGATGGGTAGAGCGAAGCGAAACCCATCATGGCGGCCAAGCCGCCACGTGGTTCCGGTTTCTTGCTCGGGCATTGACTCCCGTAGCCCGGGCTTCAGCCCGGGAATCAAGCATACGGGTACGGTTGTGCCCCGATGGGGTTAGAGCACGCCGGCCTTCTTCCAGGCCAGGTAGCGCCCCACCAGTTCGGGGCCGAGTTCGCCGGGGCGGCAATCCAGCACCGGGACGTCGTGGGCGGCGAGGCGCTCGTGCAGGCTGGCGCGGGCGTTGAGGTAGTCCACCGTGCCGCAGTAGGACAGCGCCTGCTCGAAGCCTTGCACCGGTTCGTGGCGCAGGGCGTCCAGCACTTCTTCGCGCAGGCTGGCGATCAGTACCCGGTGGTGGCGACCGAGGCGCTTGACCGCCGCCAGCAGCTCCTCGTCGTCCTCGTCGCGCAGGTTGGTCACCAGGACCACCAGGGCGCGGCGGCGCTGGCGGGCCAGCAGGGCGTCGATGGCGGCGCCGAAGTCGGCCGGGCGCTGGGTGCTCTCGAGGTCGTAGACGGCGTTGAGCAGTACGCTCAACTGGGCCGGGCCCTTGACCGGTGCGAGGTAGCGCTGCTGGTCGCCGGCGAAGGTGCTGAGGCCGACCGCATCGCCCTGGCGCAGGGCCACGTAGCTGAGCAGCAGGCTGGCGTTGAGGGCGTGGTCGAAGTGCGAGAGGTCGCCATCCTGGCTGCGCATGCGACGGCCGCAGTCGAGCATGAAGACGATCTGCTGGTCGCGTTCGTCCTGGTACTCGCGGGCGATGGGCGTGCGCTTGCGCGCGGTGGCCTTCCAGTCGATCTGGCGCAGGGTGTCGCCGTCGCGGAACTCACGCAGCTGGTGGAACTCCAGGCCCAGGCCACGGCGCGGGCGCTGGCGCACGCCGAGCTGGCTGAGCCAGTCGTCCACCGCCATCAGCTGGGCGCCATAGAGGCGGGCGAAGTCGGGGTAGACGCGGGTCTCGCCCGGCAGGTCGAGGTAGCGCCGCTGGCCCCACAGGCCCAGCGGGCTGGGCAGTTCCACCTCGCACAGGGGGAAGGCGAAGCGGCCGCGCTTGAGCGGGCGCACGCGATAGCCGAACTCGGTGACCTCGCCCGGGTGCAGGGCAACGGACTGGGGCAGGAACTCGGTGTCCATCCCCGCCGGCACATGGTCGTAGACCTTGAGCTGCAAGGCGCGGGTGAAGGCGTGGTGCACGCGCAGGCGCACCTCGCCCCAGCGGCCCAGGGACAGGTTGCCCGGCAACTGGCGCTCCAGCGCGGGCGAAGGCAGGCGGCGCAGCCACAGCGCATCGAGCACGGCGAGCAGGGCGAGGGCGCAGAGCAGCCCCCACCAGAGCAGGCGCAGCTGGTCCGGCAGCTTGCTGCCGAGGGCATGCAGGGTGCCCAGCACCAGCGCCACGGCCAGCAGGCCGGCGATCAGGCCGAGCAGGATGCGCGATGGTTTCATAGACGCGGCGCCGGCACCTGTTCCAGCAGCTGTTGCAGGACCTGGTCCACGGACTGGCCTTCGATATCCAGTTCCGGCGAGAGGCGCACGCGGTGGCGCAGCACGGCCAGGGCGCAGCTCTTCACGTCATCGGGCAGCACGAAGTCGCCGCCACGCAGCAGGGCGCGGGCGCGACCGCCACGGACCAGGGCGATGGAGGCGCGCGGGCCGGCACCCAGGGCCAGGCCCGGCCAGGTGCGGGTGGCTCGGGCCAGGCGCACGGCATAGTCGAGCACCTGGTCGTCCATCGGCAGCTCGCTGGCGATGCGTTGCAGGGCCTGGACGTCCTTGGCCTGCAGCAGGGTGCGCAGCGGCGCGACTTCCAGCATGTCGGCGCGGGCGGAGCGGGTCACCTGGCGGACCAGGGCGATTTCCTCCCCGGCCTCGGGGTAGTCCATGCGCAGCTTGAGCATGAAGCGGTCGAGCTCGGCTTCCGGCAGCGGGTAGGTGCCTTCCTGCTCGATGGGGTTCTGGGTGGCCATCACCAGGAAGGGCAGGGGCACCGGCAGGGCGCGGCCTTCGAGGGTCACCTGGCGCTCCTGCATCACTTCCAGCAGTGCGGCCTGGGTCTTGGCCGGGGCGCGGTTGATCTCGTCCGCCAGCAGCAGGTTGGTGAACACCGGGCCCTTGCGCAGCTTGAACTGCTCGCTCTGCATGTCGTACACGGCGTGGCCGGTGACGTCGCTGGGCATCAGGTCGGGGGTGAACTGGATGCGCGAGAACTCGCCGCCGAAGCAACGTGCCAGGGCACGCACCAGCAGGGTCTTGCCCAGGCCCGGCACGCCTTCGACCAGCACGTGGCCGGCGGCGATCAGGGCGGTGAGCACATCGTCGATGACGGCGGTCTGGCCGACCACGGCCTTCTGCAGTTCCTGGCGCAGGGCCTGGGCCAGCTGGCTGGCGCGCTGGCGCTGGCTGCTGGCGGCCGAGGGGGCGGCG
>NZ_QKRU01000010.1:0-128787 GCF_003234055.1 Pseudomonas sp. 57B-090624 | reverse complement strand
GCTGTTCTCCGAGGTGGTGCGGGTGCCTTTCGCCGACGCCATGCTGGTACCGCTGCCCCCGGGGCTGGACCCGGTGGCCGTGGCCAGCGCCAGCGACAACCTCACCGATGCCTGGGTGGCCACCAGCCGCCCGCTGGCGACACGGGAGGAGGCGAGGGTGCTGGTGGTGGGCGGCACCGAGAGCCTGGGCATCCTCGCGGTGCAGATGGCCCGCGCCGCCGGGGCGGCCGAGGTGGATTACCTGGATGGCGACGGCTACCGCGACGAGCTGGCCGTGCGCAGTGGCGCGACCCTGCGCAGCGGAGCCGATGGCGCGCTGAACGAACGCTACGACCTGGTGGTGTCGGCCACCCGCGACCCGCAGGCGCTGCGTACCGGCCTGCTGGCGCTGGCGCCGGGCGGGCATTGCTCGTGCATCGGCATCATCTTCGAGGACCCGGCCATCCCGCTGTTCGGCCTGTACATGCGCGACGTCACCCTTTCGGTCGGCGCCTGCAGCGTGCGTCCGCACATCCCCCGGGTGCTGGAGCTGGTGGAGCAGGGCCATTGCGACCCGCTGCTGGTGAGCCCCAGCGTGGTGCCCTGGGAAGAGGCCACCGAGGCATTGATCCGGCCGCTGGCCAAGTGCATCGTGGTGCGCGAACGCATCACCACGGCGGGTTGATCAGTCGAGGCGGGCGGCCAGGGATTGCATGACCGAGTGCCAGGCGACCCGGCCGTCGGTGTCGGTGGTGTCCAGCGCGGCGCGGATGGCCTGGCGTTCCAGGTCGGTGGCGCGGCGCTCCACGTCATGGCCTTCCGGGCTGAGGGAGAGACGCTTGTAGCGGTGCTGTTCCGGGTCGCGTTGCTGGGTCACCAGGGCGCGTTCGAAGAGGTGGGTCAGCGGGCGGTGCAGTGCCTGCTTGCTGACACCGAGGAGGGCGGCCAGCTCGCCGACGTTGATGCCTTCGACGCGCCGGATGGCGTAGAGGATGCGGTGGTGGACGCGCGACAGGCCGAGGGTTTCCAGGTAGGCGTCGGCGTCCAGGGTGAGGCCGCGGAAGCCGAAGTGCAGCAACTCCAGCGCGACATCCAGGTCGTCCAGGCGTCTGATGTCTGCGGAGTCCAGTTTGATTTTCCTGTCGATGACCATGGGCAGCTCCCGGGCGCGATGGGCGGGGATGCTACCGGCGCCGCCGGTGGTGGTCCAGTTGCAACGACAGCGGGCGCCGGCATTGGGCCGGCCCGCGAACAGGAGCATTGAAGACATGAAACTGATCTACGCAGGGGCGTCCCCCTTCGCTCGCAAGGTCCGGGTGCTGGCGCTGGAATCCGGCCTGGCGGCTGGCATCGAGATGCTCGATACCGCCGTGCTGCCGATCAAGGAGAACGCCGAGGTCAACCGCGCCAACCCGCTGGGCAAGATCCCGGTGCTGATCACGAGCGAGGGCGAGGCGCTGTTCGACAGCCGCGTCATCTGCGAATACCTCGATGCCCTGCAGAGCGGCGACGCCTTCTTCCCCCATGGTGCCGAGCGCTGGACCTGCCTGACCCGTGCGGCCCTGGCCGACGGCCTGATGGATGCGGCGCTGCTGGTGCGCTACGAGGGCGCCATCCGCCCCGAAGCGCTGCAGTGGCAGGACTGGAAGGACGGCCAGCTGGGCAAGATCCATCGCGCGCTGGATGCCCTCGAAGCCATCGCCGACCAGCTCCACGGCCCGCTGGACATCGCCCAGATCGCCGTGGGTTGCGCGCTCGGCTACCTCGACTTCCGCCTCTCCGACCTCGGCTGGCGCCAGGGCCACCCGGGGTTGGAGCGCTTCTTCGCCACCTTCTCCGAGCGCGACTCGATGAAGGCGACGGTGCCGGCCTGACACCTCTTCGCCAGAACCTTCGTCGATGTGCGCACTGCGCTCCGGGCGCAGTGGCTTGCGTAGGGTGGCGTAGAGCGAAGCGAAACCCACGCGGTGGCCGTGACGGGACGCCATAAATGCCCCGCAAGGCACCGTGCTTGAGGCTTCGCATCACGTTCACCACAGAGCCCATGAATTCGCTCCCACGGTCGTGATGCTTCCCGCAGGAGCGAGCTCCGCTCGTGAGTCGCCCTCAGTCCGTCGCCAGCGCCACGGCGCGTGCCTGGTGCGCCCGGGCCAGGCGGAACAGGCCGAAGGCGGCGAGGGCGAAGGTGACGTTGAGGCCGATCATCGGCAGCGCGCTGTCGTTCTGCAGGGCGCTGAGCAGCAGGCCTGAGAGCGTGGCACCGGCCATCTGGGCGAAGCCGATGAAGCCGGCGGCGAGCCCCGCGCGGGTCGGGTTGGGGATCACCGCGCCGGCCACCGAGCCGGGCAGCACCATGCCGGCACCGAGGGTGAGCAGCACCTGCGGCAGCAGCAGGCCGGGCACCGAAGGGCCGGCGGCGAGCAGCACGGCGAGGGTGATCAGCGCACCGGTGGCCACCAGCGCGGTGCCGATGCCCACCAGGCGCGCCGGGCCCCATTTCATGATGAGGCGGTTGCTGAGGATGGCGCCGGTGATCAACCCCGAGACGATGCCGCCGAAGACCAGCCCGTACTGGGTGGGGCTCAGGCCGAGCTGGCCGACGAACACCCGCGAGGAACCGGCGATCACGCAGAACATGGCGCCGTAGGTGCCGGCGATGGCGAAGGAGAAGGCACGCACCTCGGCCCCCTTGAGCAGTTCGCGGTAGTTGCCGGCGAGGGTGGCCAGGCGCCCGGCGAGTGGGTCCTTGGCCTGGTTGCTTTCGCGGTAGAGCAGGGTGCAGGCGAGCAGGGCGAGGATGCCGATGATCACCGTGGCCACCACCACCGCCCGCCAGGAGCCGGCCTTGGCGGCGATCAGACCGCCGATGACCGGCGACAGCATGATGGTGCAGAGCATGCCGATCACGGTGAGGGCCATGATCGGGCCGGCCTTCTCGCGCCACACGTCGCGCACGATGGCCCGGGCCACCACCAGCGCCGCGCAGGCGCCGAGGCCCTGCAGGGCGCGCCCAGCGATGAACTCCGGCATGGAATGGGCGAAGGCCATCCACAGCGAGGCCAGCACGTAGGTGGCGACCCCCGCCAGCAGCACCGGCTTGCGGCCGATGCGGTCCGACAGCGGGCCGAAGAACAGCTGGCCGACGCCGAAGGCACCGACGAACACCGAGAGCGCCACTAGGGATGAGCCGGGCGCTGCCGCCAGGCCGTGCTCGATGGCGGCGAGGCTGGGCAGCAGCATCTGGGTGGACATCTCGCCCAGGCCGCAGAGGACGATGAGCAGGGTCAGCAGCAGGCCGGAGCGGCGGGTGGCGTCCACGGATGAGTCCTCCGGTGGGCGACGGGGTTTGCGCACCAGCACCAGGGTGCACAGTGCCGGCAGGAACAGCAGGGTGAGCAGGGTGCCGACCAGCACGCCGCCGATCAGCACGAAGGCCAGGGACGACCAGAACACCGAGAGCGTCAGCGGGATGAAGGCCAGGGCCGCTGCCAGGGCGGTGAGCACCACCGGGCGGGCGCGGCGCACCGTGGCTTCGATGATGGCTTCGCGCACGTCCTGGCCGGCCTCGCGGTTCTGGCGGATCTGGTCGGTGAAGATCAGCGTGTTGCGCATGAGGATGCCGCCGATGCCGATCAGCCCGAGGATGGCGTTGAAGCCGAAGGGCTGGTCGAACAGCAGCAGGGTCGGTACGGCGCCGATCAGGCCCAGCGGCGCGGTGGCGAAGACCATGAACATCACGCCGAAGGAGCGCACCTGGAACATGATCACCACCAGGGTCAGCAGGATCATGATGGGGAACAGCGCGGCCAGGGCCTTGTTGGCCTTGGCGCTTTCCTCCACGGGCCCTGCGATCTCCACCCGGTAGCCGGAAGGCAGCTGCGCCAGCAGCGGCTGCAGGTCGCGCCACACGGCCATTTCCACGTCCGGGGGCTGGGTGCCGTCGACGATGTCGGCGCGCACTTCGAAGGTGATGTCGCGGTCGCGACGCTTGAGCACCGGGTCCTCCATCACCGCCTGGAAACGCCCGACCTGTTCCAGCGCCACGGATTGCCCGGCGGCGTTGGTCAGGGTCAGGTCGGCGAGGTTGCCGAGGTTCTCGCGCTGGTCATCCAGTGCCCGGGCGACGACCAGCACATTGCGGGTGCCTTCGCGCACCTCGGTGACGGTGTTGCCGGTGAGCAGGGCGTTGACCTGGCTGCGCACCTGGTCGGGGGTGAAGCCGAGCAGGCGCAGGCGGTCCTGGTCGAGCACCAGGCGGTAGGCGCTGGTGCGCTCGCCCCAGTCGAGGAAGCTGTCGCGGGTCAGGGCGTTGGCGGCCACCACCTGGCGCACGTCCTCGGCGATGCCGCGCAGTACGTCGGCATCCGGCCCGGCCACGCGGAACACCACGGGGAAGGGCACCGGCGGGCCGAACAGCAACTGGGTGACGCGCACCCGTGCCGAGGGGAATTCACCGGCGGCGATGCGTTCGCGCATGCGCGCCTTGAGGGCGTCGCGGTCGTGGGCGCTGGCGGTCTGCACGATGAGCTTGGCGAAGGCCGGGTCCGGCAGTTCCGGGTTCAGCGAGAGGAAGAAGCGCGGTGCGCCGCCGCCGACATAGGCGTCCACCAGCTTCGTCTGTGGCTCTTCCAGCAGCGCGGTTTCCACCTGGGCGACCACCGCTTCGGTGGCCTTGAAGGCGCTGCCCGGCGGCATGTACACCTCGAGGATCAGCTCGGAGCGGTCGGAGTTGGGGAAGAACTGCTTCTTCACCGCGCCCATGCCCAGCACGCAGAGCACGAAGGCGCCGAGCACCAGGGCGGTGACCCGCCAGCGGTGCTCGACGCAGGCGCTGACCAGGCGGCGCAGGCGCGCATACCAGGGGCCGGCGTAGAGGGCGTCGTGGCCGCCGGGCACCGGGGCGATGCGCGGCAGCATCTTCACCCCCAGGTAGGGCGTGAACACCACGGCCACCAGCCAGGAGGCGATCAGCGCGAAGCCGACGATCCAGAAGATGTTGCCGGCGTATTCCCCGGCACCGGAGCGGGCGAAGCCCACCGGCAGGAAGCCGATGATGGTCACCAGGGTGCCGGTGAGCATGGGCGCGGCGGTGGAGCTCCAGGCGAAGGTGGCGGCCTTCATGCGGTCGAAGCCTTCCTCCAGCTTCACCACCATCATCTCGATGGCGATGATGGCGTCGTCCACCAGCAGGCCGAGGGAGAGGATCAGCGCGCCGAGGGTGATGCGGTCGAACTCGCGGCCGGTCATCAGCATGATGACGAAGACGATGGACAGCGTCAGCGGCACCGCCGCAGCCACCACCAGGCCGACGCGGAAGCCCAGGGCGAGCAGGCTGATGAGCATGACCACGGCCAGGGCGACGAAGAACTTGAGCATGAATTCGTCCACCGCCAGGCGGATGTTCTTCGCCTGGTCGGAGACCTTGTCGAAGCTGACGCCCAGGGGCAGGTCGGCGTGGATGCGGTCTTCCTCGGCCTGCAGCGTGCGGTCCAGGTCGAGGCCGTTGAAGTGCGGCTCCATGATCACCCCGAGCATCAGCGCCGGGTCGCCCTGGTGGCGGATGCGGTAGCTGGCCGGGTCCTCGTAGCCGCGGCTGACGGTGGCCACGTCGGCGATGCGCAGCACCCTGCCGCCAGCGGCGATGGGCACGTTCTCGATCAGCGCGAGGGTGTCGAAGGCGCCGTCGATGCGGATGTAGGCGCGCGGCCCGGCGGTTTCGACGAAGCCGGCGGGGGAGACGCCATTCTGCGCGGCCAGGGCGGCGAAGATCTGCTCCGGCTTGATGCCGAGGGTGGCCAGGCGCTGGTAGGAGAACTCGACGAACACGCGCTGGGCCTGCTCGCCGAGGATGTTGACCTTCTTCACCCCCGGCAGCCGCAGGAAGCCCTGGCGCAGGTCCTCGGCCATCTTCACCAGCTCGCGGTGGGGCAGGTCCTTGGCTTCCAGGGCATAGAGGGCGAAGTAGACGTCGGAATACTCGTCGTTGAAGAACGGGCCCTGCACGCCGCGCGGCAGGCGGGCGGCCTCGTCGCTGAGCTTCTTGCGGGTCTGGTAGAACAGCTCCTGGATGTCGCCGGGGCGGGTGGATTCGAGGAACTGCACCTTCATCGAGACGAAGCCGGGCTGGGCGATGGTTTCCACGCGGTCGTAGAAGTCCAGCTCCTGCAGGCGCTTCTCCAGGCGGTCGGCGACCTGTTCCTGCATCTCCCGCGCGGTGGCGCCGGGCCAGGCGGCGGTGACGGTCATGGTCTTGACGGTGAAGGAGGGGTCTTCGGCGCGGCCGAGCTTGCCGAAGGCGAAGACCCCGGAAAGGATCACCGCGATGATCAGGAACAGGGTCACTGCCGGGTTGCGTACGGCGATCTCGGAGAGATTGAGGCCGCGCATCTCAGCGCTCCTCGTCGTTCTGGCGGGCCAGCGCCAGGGCCTGTCCGGGCAGCAGGCGCACCTTGTCGCCTTCGTGCAGCAGGTGCGCGCCAAGGGCGACGACGCGCTGGCCGGCGCTCACGCCGCCTTCCAGCAGGGCGTACTCCTGGCCGAGACGGGCGACCTTCACCGGGGCGAAGTGCACGCTGTCGTCCTCGCCTATGACCCAGACGCCGCTGCCGGCACCCGGGTTGTGCAGGGCGCCGATGGGCACGCGCAGCAGCTCGGCCTGCTCGCTCTGCAGGCGCACGGTGATGGTCGAGCCGATGCTGAAGCGCTCGGCCGTGCCGTCGAGGATGTAGCGGGCGCGGTAGGTGCGGGTGACCGGGTCGGCGGAGGCGGAAAGCTCGCGCAGGGTGGCTTTCACCGCCTGCTCGCGGGCATCGAAGGGGTAGGCGAGGGCGCTGCTGCCGGCCAGGGCGCGCTGGGTTTCCGGGAGGTCGATCACCGCTTCGCGGGCACCGTCGTGGGCCAGGCGGGCGACGATCTGCCCTTCGGCGACCACCTGGCCGCGCTCGGCGCGCACGTCGGTGATGATGCCGTCGCCATCGGCCTTGAGGGTCGAGTAGCTGCGGCGGTTCTGCACCTGGCTGGCTTCGGAGCTGGCGGCGGCCAGTTCGGCCTCGGCCACGCGCAGGTTGGTGGCGGCCTGGTCGAACACCTGGCGCGACACGGCGCCGGTGGTGGACAGGCGGCGGTAGCGGCTTTCGTCGTCCCGGGCCTGGCGCAGCTGTGCGCGGGCGGCGCTGACGCGGTTGTTGGCGGCGCGCAGGGCCAGGTCGAAGTCCTCGATATCTAGCACCAGCAGGGTGTCGCCCTTGGCCACGCGGGCACCGGGGTCGACGCGGCGTTCGATCACCTTGCCGCCGACGCGAAAGCCCAGGTCGCTTTCGGTGCGCGCCGCCACCACGCCGGTGTAGGCGGCCTCGTGGCGGCTGGTGCTTTCCACCTGCGCGGCCAGAACCGGACGTGGCTGCGGGCCGTTGGCGGCGGCCCGGGTGTCGGCCTGGCTGTTGCAGCCGGCGACGGCCAGCAGCGCTGCCAGCAGGGCCAGGGGGCGGAGGGTCGGCGCGTGTCGGTTCATGGTCCTGCACTCTCGGGGATGCCTTCGATGGGTTGGATGATATGCGTAATATTAATTTTCGAATAGATGTCGTTCGTCATTTAAAAGGGCGGTGAGGCGCCTGGCCGGGACAGGTAGAATCCCCGGTCCTTCCCACGAGACGCCCCGATGCCCCTGCAGCCCGACGAACTCGCCAGCCTCGCCACCACCACGCTGGATGACTACAACCAGAACGCCGAAGGCTTCCGCGAGAACACCCGCGACCACGATGTGAGCCAGAACATCGGGGCGCTCCTGCGCCATATCCACGGGACCCCGCCTTTCGCCATCCTCGATTTCGGCTGCGGGCCGGGGCGCGACCTGCGCACGTTCCGCGCCCTGGGCCACGAGCCGGTGGGGCTAGACGGTGCCGAGCGCTTCGTCGCGATGGCGCGCGCGGATTCCGGGTGCGAGGTGTGGCAGCAGTCGTTCCTCGACCTGCAACTGCCGGCCGGGCGCTTCGATGGCGTGTTCGCCAATGCCACGCTGTTCCACGTGCCCGGGCAGGAGCTGCCGCGGGTGCTGCGCCAGCTGCGCGCGACGCTGAAGCCGGGCGGGGTGCTGTTCGCCTCCAACCCGCGCGGGGACAACCAGGAAGGCTGGAGCGGCAACCGCTATGGCGCCTGGCACGACTTCCCGACCTGGAAGGCCCTGGTGGAGGCGGCGGGTTTCGAGGAGCTGGAGCACTACTACCGCCCGGCGGGCCTGCCCCGTGAGCAGCAGCCCTGGGTGGCGAGCGTGTGGCGCAGGAGCGAGGCGGTGGCCCCGGACTGACGCCGGGCCATGGGTGGGCCGACGAGGCGCGGCCCACCGTTCGTGGCGGGGTTACTTCGGTGCGGCGGTGGTGCGCAGGTAGGGCAGCTTGATGTCGATGGTGCCGTACTTCTCGCGGGCCTGATCGTCGTTCAGCGCGAGGGCGACGATCACGTCCTGGCCCGTGGTCCAGTTGGCCGGGGTGGCCAGCGGCACGTTGTAGGTCAGCTGCAGGGCGTCGAGGGCGCGCAGCACCTCGGCGAAGTTGCGGCCCACCGACATCGGGTAGGTCATGGACAGCTTGAGCTTCTTGTCGGGGCCGATGATGAACACCGAGCGCACCGTGGCGGTGTCGGCGGCGGTGCGGCCATCGGGCAGGTAGGCCTCGGCGGGCAGCATGTCGAAGGCCTTGGACACGGCCAGGGACTCGTCGGCGATGATCGGGAAGCTGGCGTCGGCGCCACAGAAGGCCTCGATGTCGCCTTTCCACTTCTGGTGCGCCTGCACCCCGTCCACCGAGACGCCGATCACCTTGGTGCCGCGCTTGGCCCACTCGGCGGCCAGTTGGGCCACGGCGCCGAACTCGGTGGTGCACACCGGGGTGAAGTCCTTGGGATGGGAGAAGAGGATGGCCCAGTCGGAGCCTATCCAGTCGTGGAAGCTGATGGCGCCCTGGTCGGTTTCGGCCTTGAAATCGGGGACCAGATCGTTGATGCGCAATGCCATGGTGGTGTCCTCCTGAAGTGGATGGCGGGCAGGTCGAGGGTCAGCGTAGACGGGTTTCGCGAAGGTGCTATGCGTTTGCGGCAGGCCGCCGGCCGGGCTGGAGGCGCAGGTGTTTCAAGGGATGTATTCGCGTTCCTCGGGCAGCCTGCGCTGCGCTTCCTGCAGCTCCCCGGCCTGCACCAGGGCGTGGATTTCATGGGCCAGGCCGGTGACCTCGGTGATGCGCTGGATCCATTGCGCCACGTAGCGCCGTGAAGCCTCCGGGCCCAGGCCGACCTGGATGGCGCGGTGGGGCAGGGGCTCGAGGTGCAGGTTGCGTTCCGGGTCCCACTGGATGCGCACCGGGGAGGCGTTCTTGATGCGCTCCCATTCCTCCTTGCCCTGACCCGGCTGCGGATGACTGGGGCAGCTGTTGGCCAGGGCCCAGGCGAAGCCTTCATGGCTGATGTCGATGGCGAGGATGCGCTTCTGCCCGGCGTCCTTCAGGCCCCAGCCGGCGCGGTACATCATCCAGAGGAAGGAGGGCTTTATCCAGGTCATGCGCTCCAGCTTGAACGGCGGCGAGACGAAGGTGCCGTGGGCCAGCGCGCTGTCGGCGATGACGTCGGAGTAGGCCTGGTAGACGCGGAGGGTGCGGGCGTCGTAGTGGGCCCTGATCTGTTTCTGGGGGATGGCCTGCATGGGGTCCTGCGTTGGGATGAACCGTGGGTGAGGGGGCTGGGGTTCAGTAGAAGTCGTAGTAGAGCGCCCATTCGCCGCTGCTGCGGTGCTTCCAGAACATCAGGCTGCCGCTGTCGACGACGTTGAGGTTGATCTTCGCGTCGGAGGAGATCTGGAAGACGAATTCGAAGCCCTTCCCCGGGTCGATGCCCGATTGGCAGAAGGAGGGGTAGCCGCCGATCTTGTGGTCGTGGCAGTGGCTGACGATGTCGTAGTAGCTGTCGATCGTGCCTTGGCGTTCCAGTTCGAGGATGCGCTCTTCCAGGTCCGCCGGCACGCCGCCGCCGTCCCACAGCGGGTAGTCCTCGTCCAGCCGTTCGGCCTTGAGCGGGAAGGGCTTGATGAAGGACGCCGGCGCGGCCAGCTCCTTGCGCTGCAGTGTTTCGTGGTGACCGTATTCGCGGATGAGCCAGTGGGCGCCCATGGGTTCCAGCGGCTGGCCGAACTCGGCGGAGATGAACAGGGCCAGCACCCGCACATCCGCCAGTAGCGGGTGGTTGACCGGCAGGCTGGGCAGGTGGAACTGGGCGAGCGGCAGCATCGCGTCCCCTGCCGCGTCGAGCGGGATGCCTTCGTCGGGGCGGAACAGGAAGACCCGGCCCAGCCAGCTTTCCTCGTCGGCCTGGGTGGGGCGGAAGCCGCCGGCGCTGAAACGCGTGGCGGGGCGGGCCAACAGGTGGCGGATCGCCTGGATTTCGTCGTTGTCGTGCATCTGTCGTCCCTGACCGGTGGTGAATTTCGCAGCGCCTATTCTGCGGTGGCCCGGGCCGATCCGACTAGGCTTGCTTGCAGGACGAGGATGAGGCGAAGCGGATGGCCGTTCTGCGGATGGTCCTGGTGCTGGTGGCGGTCGCCTGCGGCGGCTGCAGCCTGCTGGAGGTGGACAGGGAAATGCAGCAGGCCCGCCAGGAGCTGGTGGTGGTGGCGGGGCGGCTGCTGGCCACGGATTCCGGGCGCAACGCGCTGGTGGCGCTGCTGGATGGCAAGGGCGGCTTCGTCGCCTACCGCATCGTCGCGCCGGGCGAGGCCTTCTACTTCACCCAGGCGCCGGGCGACTACCAGTTGCTGGCCTTCGACGATCGCAACGGCAATTTCGCCCTGGATCGAGACGAGCCGCGCCACTGGCTACCCCGGGCCCGCCATGCGCCGCTCACCGTGCAGCCGGACCTGGCCGAGCGCGCGCGCCTGGCGCAGCTCAATACCCTGGATCTCCAGGTGGCCGGCGGCGCCGACCCGCCCAGGCTCGACCTGCGCCTGGAGGTGCTCTACCGCGAGCAGCCGCGCCTGCAGCGCAACTACCTGCAGGTGGTGGAGTTCACCGACCCGCGCTTCGACGACCGGCACATCCGGCTGGGCGCCTGGCAGCCGCTCAGTTTCATGCGCGAGGTGGGCTACGGCCTGTACCTGCTGGCGCCCTGGGACCCGGCCAAGGAGCCGGTCATCCTGGTGCACGGCATCAACGCCTCGCCCCGTGACTGGCAGGCGCTGGCCGCGAGCCTCGACCTGAGGCGCTTCCAGCTGGTGCTGTTCCACTATCCGAGCGGGCTGCCCCTGCGCAACAGCGCCTACATGCTCAGCATCGCCATGCGCGACATGCTGCTGCGCCTGGCGCCACGGCGCATGCACCTGTTCGCCCACAGCATGGGTGGCCTGGTGGCGCGGCGGGCACTGCAATTGCTCGCCGAGAACGAGGCACAGCGCCTGTGCCTGTTCGCCACCCTTTCGACGCCCTGGGACGGGCATCCCTCGGCGGCCACCGGGGTACAGCGTGTGCCGCTGGAGGTGCCGGTATGGCGTGACATGGCCCCGGGCAGCCCCTACCTGCGGGCGCTGTTCGCCAGGCCGCTGCCGGCGCATATCCGCCAGTGGATGCTGGTCAGCTACGGGGGCAACCGCCGCCTGCTACCGGAGCCGAACGATGGCGTGGTGCCGTTGGCCAGCGAGCTGCGCAGCGCCGCCCAGGACGAGGCCGAGCGGCTGTACCTGATCGACGAGAGCCACACCGGCATCCTCCACAGCCGCCGCGCCACGGCGCTGCTGGAGCGGGCGTTGAGTGAGCTGCCCGAGCAGGGCTGCGCGGACTAGGCAGGGCGGATGCAGCCGCAGCTTCCCGGGCTCAAGCCCGGGCTACGGGTCAGGGCTCGGTGCCGAGGTTGGCCTGCACCCGCGCCAGCAGGTCGAGCAGCTGCTGACATTCCTCCTGGCTGAAGCCGTCCACCGCCACCTGGTTGAGGCGCCGGCCTTGCTGGCGCACCTCCTGGTGGAGAGCCGTGCCCGCTGCGGTGGGGTAGAGCCGGATGCTGCGCTTGTCGGCCTCGTCGGCCTTGCCTTCCAGCAACTCCTTGCCGCGCAGCGCCTGGATCAGGCGGGCGATCTGCGCCTTATCGCGGCCGGAGTGGGCCACAAGGTCGCTCTGGGTCGCCCCCGGATTGTGGGCGAAGAAGTTCAGCGCCTTGAACTCCATGTGGGCGAGGTCGTGGGCGCTGTCGCGCAGCGACCGGTATTGCCGAGCGCGGTAGAGGTGCATGACGGAGTGGATGGATTCGAAGACGTCTTCGGCGGTATCGGCGGTCATATGGTTGACAATATCAACTAGTGGTTTTTATGATCGTTGATGTTATCAACCATCCCTTGCGAGTAACAGCCCATGGACCAACCCGTACAGACCCGCCGCGTGCAGCGCGTGCGCCACGAACTGCGCCGCCGCGAGCTGGACGTGCTCCGCGTGGAGCGCATCAGCCCGCATTTCATGAGCGTCACCTTCGGCGGTGACGCGCTGGCGGACTTCGTATCCGCCTCCTTCGACGACCACATCAAGTTCATGTTCGTGGACGGGCAGGGCGAGCTCGTCCGCCGCGACTACACCCCGCGCCGCTTCGACCCTGAGCGCCGCGAGCTGACCCTCGAATTCGCCCTGCACGGCGAGGGCGGCGCCTGCGAGTGGGCCGAGCGGGCGCAGGTGGGCGACTCCGCGCTGATCGGCGGCCCGCGCGGCTCGATGATCATCCCCATGGATTACGACTGGCACCTGCTGGTGGGCGACTCCAGCGCGCTGCCGGCGATCCACCGCCGCCTGGAGGAGCTGCCGGCCGGCGCCCGCGTCACCGCCATCGTGCAACTGGCCGAGGCCGACCGCCGCGATTTGCGCAGCGCCGCGAGCCTCGACTTGCGCTGGGTGGATACGCCGGAGGAACTGGTCGCCGCCGTACAGGCCCTGCCGCTGCCCGCTGGCGAAGGCTACGCCTGGGGCGCCGGCGAGCACGGGATGATGACCCGGGTACGTGCCCTGCTGGTGGAGAAGGGGCAGCCGAAGGAAGCCATGCGCGTCGCGGCCTACTGGCGGCAGGGGTTCTCGGATCACCATGAGGACCTGGAGGGCTAGTGGGCGGCCCTGTCGATGGGTTTCGCTGCGCTCTACGCCATCCTACGCGGCGCGAATAGCCTGGAGCGGGTCAGGCATCGGGCCAGTCGACGTTGCGCACTTCGGCGCTGAGGCGGTCGAGGTTCTGTTCGTTGGCCGTAAGCACGAAGGCGGCGATCTGTTCGCGGTGTTCCGCGGTGTCGAACACCTGCTGCCAACCCACACGCGTGCCCTTGCCCTCGGAGGCGAGGGTGATGGTGAGGACGAAGTGGTGGTTATCGTCGGAGAGGTGTTCGACCACGACCTGCCCGGGCGTGATCTCGCGGAAGACGTTGTGATTGGGGTAGTCGGTGCCGTCGGGGCCGTGCAGGGTGAAGCGCCAGTGGCCGTCGGGGCGGAATTCGAAGAGCTCGAAGGTGCTGTTGAAACCGTTGGGCCCCCACCAGCGGGCGAGGTGCTCGGGCGCGGCGATGGCGCGGAATACGCGGGCCGGCGGTGCGTCGATCAGCCGCGAGGTGGTGCATTCGCGGTGGGCGGTCGGGGATGCGCTGCTGCTCATGGGGCGGGCCTTCGCTCGGGTGGGGCCGCCCGGAAGCCGGGCGGGGAGCGGCAAGCATAGCCCTGCGATCAGCCCTCGTTGCGGCGGATGAAGGCGGCCTCGTAGTCGCGGCTGGCGCTGGAGACCTTGGGGTTCATCAGTGCCGAGCGGACCTTCTCGTAATCCTCGTAGGGCAGGCCGGCGCGGTTGAGCATCTCCAGGGAGAACTGCTTGACCTCGGCATCGGTGTAGGGGCGCGGCTCCGGTTGGCTGGCGCAGCCGGCGAGGATGAGGGTGGTAGCGGCGAGTGCGATGGCGAGCAGGCGATTCATTTCGGGCCCCCTTGAGGTGGCGTTGTCCTTTGATGGAACAAAGGTTATCCGCGGCCCCGGGGGCGGAAAAATCACCCGCTTCGATAATGACTATTGCCTGAGTGGCAACGGTGCCTGGTGGCCCCGGCCGCCACAGGCGGCGCTCCGGGCGGAGAAGCGCTCGGGCAGCCCCTGCTCGCGAAAGGCCTGGACCACATGGTCGATGAATACGCGGGTCTTGGCCGGCAGCAGCTTCTGCGCGCTGAAGTAGATGCACAGCGGGTCGGTCTGCACGTGCCAGTCGGGCAGCACGCGCTGCAGTTCGCCGCGCTCGATGAAGTGCACGGCATGGACCGTACTCACCAGGGTGATGCCCAGGCCCATGCGCGCGGCGTGGCAGGCGGCTTCCGGGTCGCTCATCAGCGCGCGGGGGCGCAGGTCGATGGGCGCCTGGTCGCCGGCCTCGTTGAGCAATACCCAGTTGCGCACGCGACCGGTCTGCGGCGAGCGCAGGAGGATGCCGTCGTGCTGGGCGAGGTCCGCCGGCACCTGCGGACGAGGCCGGGCGTCGAAGTAACCGGGGGCGGCCAGCAGTACGCGATGGCCGGGGCCGATCTGCCGGGCGATCACCCCCTGGGGCAGCTCGAAGCCACCCCCGATGCCGACGTCGAAGCCCTCGCCGATGAGGTCCACCTGGCGATTGTCGAAATGCCAGTCGGGCACGATGGCGGGGTAGCGGGCGAGGAAGTCGGCCAGCAGCGGCACGATGTACTCGCGGCCGAACATCAGCCCCATGCTCACCTTGAGGTTGCCTGCCGGCTGGCCGCCGGCGCTGGCGAGGTTGGCCACTGCGCCCTGGATGGCGGCGAGGCCGCCGCTGACCTCGGCGAGGAAGCGCTCGCCGGCTTCGGTCAGTTTCAGGCTGCGCGTACTACGCTGGAACAGTCGCACCCCCAGCCCGGTTTCCAGTTTCGCCACGTTCTTGCCGACCGCCGCTGGTGTCAGGCCCAGGCGCCGTGCGGCCTCGGCAAAGCTGCCGGCCTCTGCGCTGCGGACGAAGCATTCGATGCTGTTGAGGGTTTCCATGGCGCCACCGTAAACCGTTTGGATCGAAAGAATAGACGGATTGACGGCTTATCGGTTGGCAATCCTGCGCTGATACTGGCCACGTCATCGAGCAGCGGCCAACCGGCCAAGCCGAATCCCACTACAGACGATTGGAGAACCATCATGACCTCGACTCAAACTCTCAGCGGCAAGGTTGCATTCATCCAGGGCGGCTCCCGCGGCATCGGCGCCGCCATCGCCAAGCGCCTGGCCCGCGAAGGCGCCGCCGTCGCACTGACCTACGCCGCCTCCGGCCAGGCCGCCGAAGAGGTGGTGAAAGCCATCGAGGCGGCCGGTGGGCGCGCCCTGGCGGTCAAGGCCGACAGCAGCGACGAGCAGGCCCTGCGCGGCGCCATCCGCTATACCGTCGATACCTTCGGGCGCCTCGACATCCTGGTGAATAACGCCGGCGTGCTGGCCGTGGCGCCCATCGAGGAGTTCGCCATCGAAGACCTCGACCGCACCCTGTCGGTGAACGTGCGCAGCGTGGTGATCGCCAGCCAGGAAGCCGCCCGGGTGATGGGCGAGGGCGGTCGCATCATCACCATCGGCAGCACCAACGCCGAGCGCATGCCCTTCGCCGGCGGCTCGGTCTACGCCCTGAGCAAGGCGGCGGTGGCCGGCTTCACCAAGGGCCTGGCCCGCGACCTGGGGCCGCGCGGCATCACCGTGAACAACGTGCAGCCCGGCCCGGTGGATACCGACATGAACCCTGACCACACCGATTTCGCCGACTCGCTGAAACCGCTGATGGCCCTGCCGCGCTACGGCCAGGCCGAGGAGATCGCCAGCTTCGTGGCCTACCTGGCCGGCCCGGAAGCGGGCTACATCACCGGCGCCAACCTGACCATCGATGGTGGTTTCTCGGCCTGACGCTTCGGGGACAAGGGAAACGCCGGCCATTGGGCCGGCGTTTTCGTCCGTGGCCTGTTTTCGGTGCCCAGCAGAAGAGCGGGCGAGTGAGTTCGCCCCTACGCCCATTCCCATCCTTGGTGTCTTGTGGTGGCACGTCTGTAGGGTGGTGGCGCTCTGTTCATCCACCGGCGGAGTGGCCGGCGAGCACGAAAGGTGGACCGATGGAGCGGGGTCCACCCTACGCGGCGAGGGCATCCAGGGTTGGCCGGTGGAGAAGCATCGCGAATGAATTCGCTCCCACGGGGACGCCGTCACCCCACATCCGCGCCGTAGGGCGGATGACGCTTTTTTCATCCACTAGCGGAGTGGCCGGCGGGCACCGGAAGGTGGACCGGTGAAGCGCGGTCCACCCCACGCGGCGAGGGCGTCCGGGTTCGACCGGGAGCGTCAGAGGCCGTATTTCTTGACCTTGTCGAACAGGGTGGTCTTGGCCATGCCGAGGGCGATGGCGGCCTGGCTGAGGTTGCCGCCGTGGCGTTCGAGGGCATCGCCGAGGAGGCTGCGTTCGAAGGCTTCCACGGCTTCGGCGAAGCTGGGTTCGGCGCCGTCCAGGGCCAGGCCGGTCTTCTTGAACACGGGCAGGCCGAGGGCGAAGCGTTCGGCGACGTTGCGCAGTTCGCGCACGTTGCCCGGCCAGTCGTGGGCCATGAGGCTGGAGACGGTGGCGCGATCCAGCTCCGGTACGGCGCGGTCGAAGCGCAGCGAGGCGAGCTGCAGGAAGTGGTCGAACAGCAGCAGGATGTCCTCGCGGCGGTCGCGCAGCGGCGGCAGTTCCAGGGTCACCACGTTGAGGCGGTAGTAGAGGTCGCTGCGGAACTGGCCGGCCTTGCCCTGTTCGTCGAGGTCGGCCTTGGTGGCGGCGACCACGCGGCAGTCCACGGGGATCGGCTGGTTGGAGCCGAGGCGCTCCAGGGTCTGCTCCTGCAGCACGCGGAGGAACTTGATCTGCAGGTTCATGGGCATGCTTTCGATCTCGTCGAGGAACAGCGTGCCGTTGTGGGCGTGCTCGATCTTGCCGATGCGGCGCTTGCCGGCGCCGGTGAAGGCGTGGGCCTCGTGGCCGAAGATTTCGCTGTCGAACAGGTTCTCCGGCAGGCCGCCGCAGTTGAGCGCGACGAACTGGTTGGACTGGCGCCGGCTGTAGTCGTGCAGGCAGCGGGCGACCAGTTCCTTGCCGGTGCCGGTCTCGCCTTCGATCAGCACGTTGGCGGCGGTGTCGGCGACGTTGGCGATCAGTTCGCGCAGGGCCTGCATGGCCGGCGAGCGGCCGATGATGCGCTGCTCCAGGGATTGCCGGCCGGCCAGCTGGCGGCGCAGGGCGGATACTTCGCGGGCGAGGCCGCGTTGCTCCAGGGCACGGCGGGCGACGTCCACCAGGCGCTCGGGGGAGAAGGGCTTCTCCATGAAGTCGTAGGCGCCGTCGCGCATGGCGCCCACCGCCATGCTGATGTCGCCGTGGCCGGTGATCAGCACCACCGGCAGGCTGCGGTCGCGGGCCTTGAGGCGGGCGAGCAGCTCCAGGCCGTCGATGCCGGGCAGGCGGATGTCGCTGATGACGATGCCGGCGAAGTCGGCGTTGACCCGTTCGAGGGCTTCCTCGGCACTGCCGACACCGATGCTGGTGATGTCTTCCAGGGCCAGGGCCTGCTGGCAGCCAAGCAGGACGTGGGGGTCGTCTTCGACGATGAGGACGCTGAGCGGCTCGGTCATGGGCTGGGGCTCGCTTCGGAAGTGGCGCGGGCGACCTGGGGCAGGCGCAGCTCGAACGCCGTGCCACCGTCTTCCGGGTGCTGCACGCCGAGGCTGCCACCCGCCGCGGTGGCGAGGCTGGCGGAGAGGGTGAGGCCAAGGCCCAGGCCGTGTTCGCCGGGCTTGGTGGTGAAGAAGGGTTCGAACAGGTGCTCGCGCACGGCCGGGGAGATGCCGGGGCCGTTGTCACGCACGCGCAGGACGTAGGTGGCGCCCTCGTCGTGGCCGTCGAGCCAGAGCTGGCAGTCGGCCTGGCCGCTCATGGCGTCCAGGGCGTTGGCGACGAGGTTGACCAGGATCTGCTCCAGGCGGGTCTGGTCGATGGCCAGCCGGGCATCGGCGAAGGTGCGGTGCAGGGTCAGCGGGGTGTGTTCCAGGCGGGTGTGGAGGATGAACAGCGCGGCATCCACGGCCTTGCCCAGGCTGGCCTGGCCATGGTCGTCGGCACGCCGGGCGAAGGCGCGCAGGCTGGCGGTGATGCGGCCCATGCGATCGACCAGTTCGTTGATGGCGGTGAGGTTGGTGCTGGCCACGTCGAGGGCACCGCGCTGGAGGAAGCGCACGGTGTTGCCCGAGAGGGTGCGCAGGGCGGCCAGGGGCTGGTTGAGCTCGTGGGCGATGCTGGTGGACATCTGGCCGATCACCGCCAGCTTGCCGGCCTGGACCAGGCCGTCCTGGGCCTTGCGCAGGTTTTCCTCGGTCTGCCGGCGTTCGCGGATCTCGCCCATCAGGCGCTGGTTGCTGGCGCGCAGGTCCTGGGTGCGTTCGGCGATCTTGCGCTCCAGTTCGTTGTTGGCCTGCAGCAGCGCCTCGCGGGCGGCGAGACGGGTGGCGAGTACCTTGCGCCGCTCGTTCCAGGCGATGCCGAGGAAGGCCAGCAGGGCCAGCCCGGCGGCGGCGAGCAGGCCGTGGATGATGGCTTCGCGGCGCAGGTCGGCCAGGGGCGAGAGCAGGGTGAAGTGCCAGGGGGTGTCGCTGAGCGGGCGGCTCTGCGCCAGGTAGACGGTCTCCTGCTCGCCACCGCCGGGCAGGGGGGAGGCGAAGCTGATGGCCTCGAGGCCGTCGCCGAGCTCCTCACGGTGGCGCGGCTGCCATTCATTGAGTGCCCACCAGTGGTATTGCAGGCTGCGGGCCAGGCGCTCCTTGTCTTCGGCGGAGAGCGGGCGTACGGCCTTCATGCGCAGCATGGGGTCGCTGGAGAGGATGATGATGCCGTTCTCGTCGCTGACGAAGGCTTGCAGGCGGGCCTTTTCCCAGCGCTCCTGGAGGGCCTCGAGCTTCACCTTGACCACGGCGACGCCGATGATGCGGCCTTCGTAGCGCAAGCCGTGGGCGAGGTAGTAGCCGGCCTCGCCGGTGGTGCTGCCGATGCCGTAGAAGCGCCCGGGTTCGCCCTTCATCGCCTGCTGGAAGTAGGCGCGGAAGGCCAGGTCCTCGCCGAGGAAGCTGTCGGCGTCGCGCCAGTTGCTGGTGGCCAGCACGCGGCCGTTGGTGTCGAGGAGGAAGATGGCGCGGTTGCCGCTGCGGCGGTTGAGCCCTTCGAGGTAGTCGTTGACCAGGTTGCGCCGGTAGGGCGTGGGGTTGAGCAGCAGGTGGCTGACGCTGGACTCCAGCTCCAGCAGGCTGGGCAGGTAGGTGTAGCGGTTGATCTCGCTTTCCACCGCGCGGGCGTGGAGTTCCAGCTGGCGTTCGCCGTTCTCGCGCAGGGCGCGGATGCCGGAGAGCTCGCTGAGGTGGTAGGCGATCCAGCCGGCGCCGAGCATGGCCAGGACCAGCAGCAGGGTCAGCGAGAGGTGGCGGAGCAGGCGCGGTTTCACGATCAATGCGGGCGGCACGGCGCGGAGGCTGGCGGATGGGCATTGCATCATAAGTGGTCCGGGCCTTGCCAGTCGGCGCGTGGCGCCGAGTGGCGGGTGGCAGCGGCGGCCCCTCTCCGCGAAGGGAGAGGGGCGCGGCGCATCAGTGTTGCAGGATCTTGGCGAGGAACTGCTGGGCGCGCTCGGAGCGTTGGCCGACATCGCCGAAGAACTCTTCCTTGGGGCAGTCTTCGACGATCTGGCCGGCGTCCATGAAGATCACGCGGTCGGCGACCTTGCGGGCGAAGCCCATCTCGTGGGTCACGCACATCATGGTCATGCCTTCGTTGGCCAGTTGCACCATCACATCGAGCACTTCGTTGACCATTTCCGGGTCCAGTGCCGAGGTGGGTTCGTCGAACAGCATCACCACCGGGTCCATGGCCAGGGCGCGGGCGATGGCGACGCGCTGCTGCTGGCCGCCGGAAAGCTGGCCCGGGTGCTTGTGGGCGTGGGCGGAGAGGCCGACGCGCTCCAGCAGCTTGAGGCCCTTGGCGGTGGCTTCCTCCTTGCTGCGGCCGAGCACCTTGATCTGGGCGATGGTGAGGTTCTCGGTGATCGACAGGTGCGGGAACAGCTCGAAGTGCTGGAACACCATGCCGACGCGGGAGCGCAGCTTGGGCAGGTCGGTCTTCTTGTCGGCGATGGAGGTGCCGTCGACGACGATGTCGCCCTTCTGGAAGGGCTCCAGGGCGTTGACGCACTTGATCAGGGTGGATTTGCCGGAGCCGGACGGCCCGCAGACGACCACCACTTCACCTTTCTGGACCTCGGTGCTGCAGTCGGTCAGCACCTGGAATTCCCCGTACCACTTGTTGACGTTCTTGATCGAAATCATACGGCTAACCTTTTTTGCAGGAGCTTGACCAGCTGCGAGGCGGCGAAGCTGACGGTGAAGTACACCAGGCCGGCGAAGATCAGGAATTCGTGCGGCTGGCCGATGATGTCGCCACGGGAACGGGCGGCGTTGAGGAAGTCCATCAGGCCCACGGTGTAAACGAGCGAGGTGTCCTGGAACAGGATGATGCTTTGCTGCAGCAGCAGCGGGGTCATCTTGCGGAACGCCTGGGGCAGGATGATCAGGCGCATGGTCTGGCCGTAGGTCATGCCCAGGGCCTGTGCCGCGCCCATCTGCCCGCGGGGGATGGCCTGGATGCCGGCGCGGACGATTTCGCAGAAGTACGCCGCCTCGAACATCATGAAGGCGATCAGGCACGAGGTGAACGCGCCGACGGGGGTGTCCTCGCCGGTGATCCAGCGCAGCACGAAGGGCACCGCGAAGTAGAACCAGGTGATCACCAGCAGCAGCGGGATGGAGCGGAAGTAGTTGACGTACAGGCCGCCGAGTTTCGACAGCAGCGGGTTGTGCGACAGGCGCATGAGCGCCAGCAGGGTGCCCAGGACCACGCCGCCGATGATGCCCAGCACCATCAGCTGCAGGGTCATCAGCATGCCGTCGACCAGCCCGGGCAGGGCGGGGATGATTGCGCTGAAGTCCATCACTTGCCTCCTACGGCGATCAGGCCCGGGACCGCGACCTTGCGCTCCACCAGGCGCATGAGCAGCATCAGGCTCATGTTCAGGGTGAAGTAGATCAGCGTGGCCAGGGTGAAGGCCTCGAACAGGTTGGCGGAGAACTCGGCCGTCTGCTTGGTCTGCGCGAGCAGCTCCATCAGGCCGATGAGCGAGGCCACCGAGGAGTTCTTGAAGATGTTGAGGAACTCGCTGGTGAGCGGCGGGATGATGATGCGGAAGGCCTGCGGCAGCAGCACGTAGCGGTAGATCGCCGGCATGCGGAAGCCCATGGCGCGGGCGGCGGAGGCCTGGCCGGCGGGCAGCGCCTGGATGCCGGTGCGCACCTGCTCGCAGACGCGGGCGGCGGTGAACAGGCCGAGGCACACGACCACGCTGAGGTAGGCGGAGGTGGCCGGGTTGAGGTCCTGCTTGAACCAGATTTCCAGCGGCTCGGGCAAAAGGTCCGGCACCAGGAAGTACCAGAGGAACAGCTGCACCAGCAGCGGTACGTTGCGGAAGATTTCCACGTAGGTGGTGGCGATGCCGGACACCCAGCGGTTGGGCACGGTACGCATCACGCCGAGCAGCGAGCCCAGCAGGAGCGCGACGATCCAGCCGGCGAGGGCGATGGCGATGGTCCAGCCCAGGCCGGTGACGAACCAGTCCAGGTAGATCTCGCTGCCGATGCCGGTGGACTTGAAGAACACGCCCCAGTCCCAGTTGTAGTTCATCAGGGTTTTCCCCTCAGGGTTCTTGTCTGTCTGCGGTTGAAGGCAGTGGATGGGGAGTGGCTGCCGGATGCCCGGCTACCCCCTCTCCCTGGTGGAAGAGGGGTGGGGAGCGGCGTCGTCCGGATTTCCGACCTGCACCGGCTCCCCTCACTCCCGGCCCCTCTCCGACGGGAGAGGGGGAGGAGCGGCGACGTCAGATTTCTTCGGCCGACTTGTCGGTGGGGTTGGCGACCAGCTTCTTCAGCTCATCGCTCATGGGGAAGTTGAGGTTGAGGTTCTTCGGCGGGATGGGCTGGGTGAACCACTTGTCGTAGATGCCGTTGATCTCGCCCGAGGCGAAGGTGTCGGCGATGGCCTTGTCGACCACTTTCTTGAAGGCTTCGTCGCCCTTGCGAACCATGCAGCCATAGATCTCGTAGGACTGCGGCTCGCCGGTCACGACCCAGTCGTCCGGCTTCTTGGCCTTGGCCATCTCACCGTAGAGCAGGGCGTCGTCCATCATGAAGGCGACCGCGCGGCCGGATTCCAGCATCAGGAAGGATTCGCCGTGGTCCTTGGCCGAGATGATGTTCATGCCCATCTGCTTGTCGGCGTTCATGGACTTGAGCAGGCGCTCGGAGGTGGTGCCGGCGGTGGTCACCACGTTCTTGCCCTTGAGGTCGGCGAAGTCGTTGATGCCGGCGGTCTTCTTCGACAGCAGGCGGGTGCCGACCTCGAAGATGCCGACGGAGAAGCCGACCTGCTTCTGGCGCTCGAGGTTGTTGGTGGTGGAGCCGCACTCGATGTCGACGGTGCCGTTCTGCACCAGCGGGATGCGGGTCTGCGAGGTCACCAGGTTGTAGCGCACCTTCAGGTCCGGCAGGGCCAGTTCCTTCTTGATCGCTTCGACGACCTTGAGCTGGATGTCGTGGGAGTAGCCGACGGGCTTGCCCGGCTCGGTGCCGAGGTAGGAGAAGGGGATGGAGGCGTCGCGGTGACCGAGGACGATGGTGCCGCTGTCCTTGATCTTCTTCAGGGTGCCGGTCAGTTCTTCGGCGATGGCGGGAGCGGAAATCAGGGTCGCTGCGATGGCGGCGGCCAGAACCTTCGGAAGGATACGCATGTGTTTCAGTCCTCGACTTTGTTTGTTCTTATCGACGCCAGCGGTAAGGCGCCGTCGGGATCTGTAATGGCAGGATGCGTGCCATCTGTATGGTCGTGCTGATTTGTCTGTAATTAATTGATTTATAAGGATTTATTTTTAATGGCTGGAGGGGCTTGGAGGCGGGGTGTTCGGGGTTCCGGCTTTGATGGGTTTTATCGTTCGGATATCCGAACGGGTTTCGGGGTGATCAGGCGGGAAGGGAATGGAGAGGCGTGGCCTGGAGAGGGCTGGTTCGGGAGTTGGTGGGCTAAAGCCCACCCTACGGCATGACCGCGTAGCAGGTAGGTCGGGTGCAACCCGACGATAAGGGCGATACGACCACCCCGTAGCCCGGGCTTCAGCCCGGGGAGGTGAGCCTCCCGGGCCGGGCGCGGGCTACGGGGTGTGGGTCAGTCCGCCAGGTTCTGCGCTTCCCGCTCCCGTCGGGGCTTGGGGGCGAAGCGTGCGGCCAGGCGCATGGAGGTGGTGACCAGGCGCTGGTAGAAGGTCGGCAGCAGGCGTTGCATGCCGTCCAGGGCCCAGGCGTCGGCGCCGATGAGGATGCGTCGGTTGTCCTTGAGCACGCCGCGCAGGATCACCGAGGCGGCCTTGTCCGGGGTGGTGCGCAGCAACTGGTCGTTGAACTGCTTGCGCGCCTGGTCGGTTTCCTGGCCGACGACCCGTGCGAGGCTGTCGTTCATCCGAGCGGTCTTGGCGATGTTGGTCTTGATGCCGCCGGGGTGCACGCAGCTGGCGGAGACGCCGCAGCCTTCCATGTCCAGCTCCTGGCGCAGGGCTTCGGTGAAGCCGCGCACGGCGAACTTGGTGGCGTTGTAGGCGCTCATGCCCGGCTGGGAGAACAGCCCGAACACGCTGGAGACGTTGACCACCTGGCCGTCGCCGGTGGCCTTGATGTGCGGCAGGAAGGCCTTGGTGCCGTGCATCACGCCCCAGAAGTTGATGTTCATGATCCACTCGTATTCGGCGTAGTCGCTGCCTTCAACGGTGCCGGCATGGGCGACGCCGGCGTTGTTGAAGATGAGGTTGACGCGGCCGTGGTCGAGCACGACCTGGTCGGCCCAGGCATGCACGGCATCGCGGTCGGCGACGTTGACCAGGGTGTCGGTGACCTGCACGCCGAGCTTGCGGGCCTGGGCGGCGGTTTCCGCCAGGCCTTCGGCGTTGACGTCGGAAAGCGCCAGGTGACAGCCCTGGCGGGCCAGGCCGTAGGCCAGGGCGCGGCCGATGCCGGAGCCGGCGCCGGTGATCGCGGCGACCTTGTTCTCGAAGGACTTCATGCCGGTACTCCTTCTGCGGTTTGGGCGGGGGCGGCGAAGGTCAGCGGGCCCTGGGCGGCATGCACGGGCTGGATGCGGCTGAAGTGGTAGGCGGCCGGGTCGAAGTTGCGGGTCAGCAGGCGGAAGCGCCAGGTGAAGCCGGGCCAGACGGTGCAGTTGCGGCCGCTGACCGGGTGGATGTACCAGCTCTTGCAGCCGCCGGCGTTCCACACGGTGTTGCCCAGGCTGCCCTGGATCTTGCCGTTGAACGCGTCCTGCACCTCGCGCTTGACCTCCAGGCTCTGCAGCTTGCGCTGGCCGAGCAGGTCGAGGGCGCCGAGCACGTAGTGGATCTGCGATTCGATCATGTAGACCATCGAGTTGTGGCCCAGGCCGGTGTTCGGGCCCATGAGGAAGAACAGGTTGGGGAAGCCGGCGGTCATGGTGCCCTTGTAGGCCTCGGGGCCTTCCGGCCAGGTGTCGAGCAGGTCGACGCCGTTGCGGCCGAAGACCACGCCGCGCGGCAGCGGGTCGCTGGGGGTGAAGCCGGTGCCGAAGATGATGGCGTCCACCGGGCGTTCCTGGCCGTCACGGGTGACGATGCTGTTGGCGCGGATTTCCTTGATGCCGTCGGTGATCACGTCGACGTTGGGCTGGGTCAAGGAGGGGTAGTAGTCGTTGGAGATCAGCACGCGCTTGCAGCCCATGGTGTAGTCGGGCGTGACCTTGGCACGCAGTACCGGGTCCTTGATCTTGCGCTTGATGTAGCCCTTGGCGACCAGTTGGGCGAGCTTCATCACCTTCGGCGTCAGGGCGAAGCCGATCACGCGGCTTTCGAGGACGGCGTAGATGCCGCCGCGCCAGAGCTTCTGCAGGATGGGGAAGCGCTTGAAGCGCGAGCGCTCGTTCTCGCTGATGGCGCGGTCGGGCTTGGGCATGACCCAGGGCGCGGTGCGCTGGTAGAGGTCGAGCTGGCCGACCACTTTCTGGATCTGCGGGACGAACTGGATGGCCGAAGCGCCGGTGCCGATCACGGCGATGCGCTTGCCCGCCAGGTCATAGTCGTGGTCCCACTGCTGGGAGTGGAAGCGCTTGCCGGCGAAGTTCTCCAGGCCGTCGAGGTAGGGGATGGAGGGGGTGGACAGGGCGCCCATGCCGGACACCACGAACTGCGCGGTGTAGTGGTTGCCGGCCGCGTCGTCGATGTGCCACAGCTCTTCGCTGTCGCTCCAGGCCACGCGGGTGATCTCGGTGCCGAGCAGGGTCTTGTCCTGCAGGCGGTATTTCTCCCAGCAACCTTCGAGGTAGCTCTTGATCTCGCCCTGCTTGGCGAACATCCGCGTCCAGTTGGGGTTGGGCTCGAAGGAGAAGGAGTAGAGGTGCGATTGCACGTCGCAGCCGCAGCCCGGGTAGTTGTTGACGCGCCAGGTGCCGCCGACACCGGCCTCCTTCTCGAACAGGAGGAAATCGTTCTCGCCTTTCTGTTTCAGGCGGATCGCCATGCCCAGGCCGGAGAAGCCGGAGCCGATGATGGCGACCTTGCAGTGGCGGGCAGGGGTGGGGGGTGATACGGGCGCATTCATGGCCAAGCTCCTGTTATGCTTATTTTGTGGCGTATACAGCTGTATACCAATGTAGACAGATGTATACTCGCCAGCAAGCCATCGCGGTACAACCAACCTAAGGTAGGGTCAGCCATGAGTTCAGTGCCGGACGACGGGCAGCAGTCGAAGGAGCGGGCGGTCGAGGCACCAGGCAAGCGCCTGCTGATGGAGGCGGCCCTGCGCCTGTCCTCCCAGAGCCGCAGCCTGAGCAGCCTGGGCCTGCGCGAACTGGCGCGGGAGGCGGGGCTCAACCCGAACACCTTCTATCGCCATTTCAAGGATGTGGACGACCTGGGCCTGGCGATGATCCGCAACATCTCCACCCAGCTGCGCCAGCCGTTGCGTGACCTGCGTCGCGAGGCAGCGGCACGGGCGGTACAGGGCGAGCACGCGTCGATGCCCAAGCTGATGGGCATCGACATGGGGCGCGGCAAGCGCGTGTGCCATGAGACGGTGAACCTGTTCTTCGACTTCGTCGCCGATAACGCCGAGGCCTTCATCATCGGTGTGCGTGAGCTGCATGGCGCTTCGCCTGCCATGCGCGAGGCGCTGCGCGAGGTGATGGACGAGTTCGCCGATGACATGGCCGAGGACATCGTCGAATTCAAGCTGCTGCCGGCGCTGGTGCCGGAAGGGGTGGTGCGGCGGGTTTCCAGCCTGATCAGCCGCAATCTGTTCCAGATGTCCCTGGATTTCATCGGCGAGCCGGAGCGTCGCGCCGAGATCCGCCTGGAGGCCGAGGAGCAGGTGCTGTTCCTCTTCACCGGGGCCAGCGTGCTCCAGGGCCTGGAGGCGATGGGGTCGCTCGGCGGCTCGCGATAGGACCGGTACAGCCTGGAACCCATTGGTGCCGAGGCACGCAACAGCATGGGTTACGCTGCGCTCTACGCCATCCTGCGAACGCTCAAGCAGAAAGCCCGGCGATCGCCGGGCTTTTTTGTGGGGCGTGAATCACTCAGCCGTTGAAGCCGAGGCGTTCCTTCCAGCGCTTCTCCAGGTTCCTGGTGTCATGGTCGAAAGGGTGGAAACCCGGGCGGTAGTAGTCCAGGTAGGGCCTGATCATGCGCGGGAAGTAGCCGGTGCGCAGGCTGAACAGGGTCTTCAGGCCGCGGCCCCAGCTGCGCAGGTTGAACAGCTGGCCGTCCTTGCGCAGCAGGTGCAGCTGGAAGGCGCCGATCACGCCGATGAACATCACGGTGGTCAAGGCCATGGTGATGGTGCGCTCGAAGTAGCCACCGCCGACCGCCATGTAGGCGTCGTAGCACACGGCCTTGTGTTCGTTTTCCTCGATCGCGTGCCACATCCACAGCTGGTACATCTTCTGGTCGTCCATCTGCGTGCTGAGGTCTTCGCGGCGCAGCAGTTGCTCGGCCATGGTCGCGGTGAAGTGCTCGAGGGCGCAGGTGGCAGCCAGGCGCTGCTTCTTGGTGGTGAAGCGGGTGACCCATTCGAGCAGCACCTTGATGCGCAGCTCCAGGCGCTCCAGGTCGATGCCGTGCTGGGCGGCATAGTCGTTGTAGGTGGCGTGTTCCTTGGAGTGCATGGCTTCCTGGCCGATGAAGGCGCTGATGTCCTTCTGCAGCTGCGGGTCGTCGATCTGGTCGCGTACGCCACGCACGCTGTCGACGAAGAACTTCTCGCCATAGGGGAAGAGCGACGACAGGTTGTTCATGAAGTGGCTCATGAAGGGATCGCCGCTCCACCAGTATTTCTGGGTGGCATCGAAACTGAAGTCCATGCGGCGGACGGGGAAGTGGGCCTTGGGCAGGTTGGCGGCGGCGCTGGCGGTCATTGGGCAATCCTCGTGGTTGGGAGCCGTCCCTTGTTGTTGTCTGGCTCTTGCTGGCACGGATAACCGTGTCATCGAACGATGTAACTGTTGAGGATTAACGCAGGTTTCGCCTGGCCGCGCGGACCAACTTTCGGCGGGTTATGACGATTCCGTGGCCGGCTCGCTGACCCGGCGCAGCACATCCAGGTAGCCGGGAGGCGCCGCCACCAGGCCGCGCTGGCGCAGCAGCCGGTGCGCTTCGGGCAGGCGGAACCAGGGCAGCGCGGCCATGAGGTGATGCTCGATGTGGTAGTTCACCCGCAGCGGCGCGACGGTCAGACGGGCCAGCCAGCCGGCACGGGTGGTGCGGGTGTTGCGCAGCATGTCGCGGCCACGCTCGGTGCAGGCGTGCTCGGCCAGCGAGCGGATGCGCATGAACAGGCTGTAGGTGGTGAGGTTGGCCAGCCACCAGACGCCGAACAGCCAGAATTCGCCGCAGGCGGCGAGTATGCCGGCCAGCAGGGCATTGGCCAGCAGCATCGGGGTCATGTTGCGCAGGCCATCGCGAGCGTAGTCGCGCCAGGTACGGCCATCGCGCGGGCGCCGCTTGACGTCGGCGGCGACGGTGTACTCCAGCACGCCCAGGTCCATCAGCAACTGGCCGAACAGGCGGCGCAGGCCGCTGAGGCCGGAGAGGTCGCGGGCGAACTTGCGCAGCAGCGAGGTGCGCTGGGTGGGGAAGGGGCGCGAGAGGCTCCAGTCCGGGTCCTGGTCGGTGCCGGTGTGGGCGTGGTGGCGGATGTGGTGCTTGCGGTAACGGGCGACGTCGACCCAGATGATCCGGGCGCAGAGCCAGTCGGTGAGGCGGTCATTGAGCCAGCGGGTGCGGAACAGGGTGCCATGGGCGGCTTCGTGCATGAGGATGGCCAGGGCCAGCTGGCGCCCGCCGAGGATGACCAGGGCGAGTGCGAAGGTCACCGGGTTCGGCCAGATGGCGAGCATGGCGAAGGCGGCGGCGATGATCGCCCAGGTGGAGCCGATGGCCCACCAGCCGGCGGCGTCGGAGCGCTGACTGAGGCGCTGGATTTCTTCACGGCTGAAGCAGTCGAAGAGCGTGCTGCGAGGGTTCATGGCGGCCTCTAGTGGTGCGCGGGAGTCGCCATCATTGCCCGCACTCGCTGGCCCGGCCAGGGGCGCCCGGCGCTTTCGCGTGGGTGGCCGCAAGCCTGGCGCAAATGCCATGGGTTCAGACTTTGGAGGGGGGCGGGGCCCGCCGTGCGGGCCCCGGGGGGATCACTTCTCGTCGAGGGCGAAGGCGGTGAGCGAGAAGGTGGGAATACCGATGTCCTGCAGGCGCTGGGAGCCGCCCAGCTCCGGCAGGTCGATGATGGCGGCGGCCTCGTACACGCTGGCGCCCATGCGGCGCACCAGTGCGGTGGCGGCCAGCAGGGTGCCACCGGTGGCGATCAGGTCATCGAAGATCAGGACCTTGTCGCCATCGCACAGGCTGTCGCTGTGCACCTCGAGGAAGGCTTCGCCATATTCGGTCTGGTAGCCCTGGGCGAGGACGTCGGCGGGCAGCTTGCCCTGCTTGCGGAACAGCACCAGCGGCTTGTTCAGTTCGTAGGCGACGATGGAGCCGATCAGGAAGCCACGGGCGTCCATGGCGGCGATATGGCTGAACTCGGCTTCGACGTAGCGCTGGATGAAGCTGTCCACCACCAGGCGCAGGGCGCGGGGGGACTGGAACAGCGGGGTGATATCGCGGAAGACCACGCCGGGCTTGGGGAAGTCCACCACCGGGCGGATCAGTGTCTTGATATCGAATGCGTCGAAAATCATGGTGCGGAACCTGGAGAGGGGAGGAGGCGCCGGCCGAGCGGCCGGCGCGGGGTCAGTCTTCGATGCTGCCGCCAGCGAGGGCGCAGAGCTCGATGGGATCGAGGATGTGCACTTCCTTGCCTTCGGCGGCGATCAGGTTGCCCTGCTGGAAGCGGGTGAACACGCGGGAGACGGTCTCCACCGCCAGGCCCAGGTAGTTGCCGATCTCGTTGCGCGACATGGCCAGGCGGAACTGGTTGGCCGAGAAGCCGCGGGCACGGAAGCGCGCGGAGAGGTTGACCAGGAAGGTGGCGATGCGCTCGTCGGCGGTCTTCTTGGAGAGCAGCAGCATCATCTGCTGGTCGTCGCGGATCTCGCGGCTCATGACGCGCATCAGCTGGCGGCGCAGCTGCGGCAGCTGCACGGAGAGCTCATCGAGGCGCTCGAAGGGGATTTCGCACACCGAGGTGGTTTCCAGCGCCTGGGCGGATACCGGGTAGAGCTCGGTATCCATGCCGGAGAGCCCTACCAGCTCGCTGGGCAGGTGGAACCCGGTGATCTGTTCCTCGCCGGAGTCGGTGACGCCGAAAGTCTTCAGCGCACCGGAGCGGACGGCGAATACGGACTCGAAGGTGTCGCCCTGGCGGAACAGGTAGTCCCCCTTCTTCAGCGGGCGGCCACGCTTGACGATCTCGTCCAGCGAGTCCATGTCTTCCATGTTCAGCGACAGGGGCAGGCAGAGGGCGGCTAGGCTGCAGTCCTTGCAATGTGCCTGAGGCAGGTTGCGTACCTTGATGATCTCGGACATCCACGGATCCCTTGCGAAAGCAAACACACAATGGGCGTAAGGGTAACGCAGGGGCGCGCTGAGGGCTAGGAAAAGGCCTTTTCTATGACGTTCAAGTTCAACGCTGTGCTGCCGATATGCCGGTATTGATCCCAATGGAGCGAGTGATCATGAGGGTGGATATCTCCGGCTGGCCGCAGATCGGCCAGCGTTATGTGGCTGCTCGCAGCGACGAGGCCAGGGACGCGGCACAGGGCGACGAGCGTGCGGAGGACGGCGGGCTGGATGATCGCATCGGTCATGTCGGTATCCGCGTGAGCCTGTCCGAAGCCGGCAAGGCCCAGGCGAGCGACGAGGCGAAGAAGAACCAGGACATCGACGAGAGCAGCCTTCCCGACAGCATCAAGCAGATCCTCAAGATGATCCGCAAGCTGAAGGAAGACCTGCGCGAGAAGATGGCCGAACTCCAGTCGGTCGCCACCGACCAGGGGCTGGATGACGAGACCCGCATGCAGCGCATGGAAGGCTTGCAGAGCGAGGTGGCCAGCCTCAACGGTGCCATCAGTCAGGCCACGGCCAGCCTCATGAAGGCCATGCGCGAAGCGGGCCTGAGCGGCGAGCAGATGCTCGAGGCCGCCCAGTTGCTGATGAAGTGACGCGCTTCAGATCACCCGGGAGAAGCGCTGGGTGGTCTCTGGCGTCAGGTAGTGGTCGAACAGCATGCATACCGAGCGCACCAGCAGGCGCCCGGTGGGCAGGATGTCGATGCCGCGATCGCTGAGGGCGATCAGCCCATCGGCTGCCATCTGCTCCAGTTGCGGCCAGATATCCGCGAAATACCCCCTGAACTCGATATTGAACAGCGTCTCGATGGACTGGAAGTCCAGTTCGAACTCGCAGATCAGCTGCTGGATCACGGCGCGACGGATGCGGTCGTCCTCGGCGCAGGCGAGGCCGCGGCGGGTGGCGAGCAGGCCGTTCTGCAGCTTCTCCTGGTAGGTGGTTATGTTGGCGTCGTTCTGGCAGTACAGGTCGCCGATCTGGCTGATGGCCGAGACGCCGAGGCCGATCAGGTCGCAATGCCCATGGGTGGTGTAGCCCTGGAAGTTGCGTTGCAGGCGGCCGTCCTCCTGGGCGATGGCCAGTTCGTCGTCCGGCAGGGCGAAGTGGTCCATGCCGATGTAGCGGTAGCCGGCCTGGGTCAGTTGTTCGATGCTGCGCTGGAGCATCTCCAGCTTGTGCCCGGGGCTCGGCAGCTCTTCGGCCTTGATGCGCCGCTGGGGCATGAAGCGCTCCGGCAGGTGGGCGTAGTTGAACACCGAGAGCCGGTCCGGCTGCAGGGCGATCACTTCGGCCACGGTGCGTGCGAAGCTTTCGGGGGTCTGGCGGGGCAGGCCGTAGATCAGATCGATGTTCACCGAGCGGAACTGCAGGGTGCGCGCCGCCTCGACGATGGCGCGGGTCTCCTCCAGGCTCTGCAGGCGGTTGACCGCGCGCTGCACCGCCGGGTCGAGGTCCTGCACGCCCAGGCTGACGCGGTTGAAGCCGAGCTCGCGCAGCAGCCCCATGGTCGACCAGTCCGCTTCACGCGGATCGATCTCGATGCCGTAGTCCCCGGAATCGTCATCCAGCAGGCTGAAGTGCTGGCGCAGGTGCGCCATCAGGCGGCGCAACTCGTCATGGCTGAGGAAGGTCGGCGTACCACCGCCGAAGTGCAGTTGCTCGACGCGCTGCTGCGGATCGAGATGGCAGGCGATGAGCTCGATCTCGCGCTCGAGTTTCTCCAGGTAGGGCAGGGCGCGGCCACGGTCCTTGGTGATCACCTTGTTGCAGGCGCAGTAGTAGCAGATGTTCGCGCAGAACGGCACGTGCACGTAGAGCGACAGGGGCCTCAGGGCCTTGCGGCTTTCACGTAGCGCGTGGAGCAGGTCGAACGAGCCGATGCGTTCGTTGAACTGCACGGCGGTCGGGTAGGAGGTGTAGCGAGGGCCTGCAGCGTCGTAACGGCGGATCAGGCCAGCGTCCCAGCGAATATCGTCGAGCATGGGGTATTCCAGGTTCAGCAGTCAGTGCCTGGCAGTCTAGGTGGCGCCTGATCCATGCTTCTTGACCTGGGTCATGCTGTCGCAGCGCCGCGGCTTGGCGGCTGCTTGTGCGCTAGCTTCGATGCTTGAGCCCGCCACACGCCGCCAGAGACTTTCCAGCTTCCAGCGCCGCTGTCAGTGCCCCATCAGCCAGTGCTGGTGCGGGCCGGGCAGTGTCCAGATGCCGAAGAGGATCACCAGTACGCCGCCGGCGACGCGGATGCCGCGCTTGCGCAGCAGGGCGGTGATGCGTTCGGCGGCGAGCCCCGTGGCCAGCAGCACCGGGCAGGTACCGAGGCCGAATGCCAGCATCAGCAGGGCGCTTTCGCTGGCCGAACCCTGGCTGGCGGCCCACAGCAGGGTGCTGTAGACCAGGCCGCAGGGAAGCCAGCCCCAGAGGGCGCCGAGGAGCAGCGCACGGGGCAGGCTGGAGACCGGCAGCAGCTTGCCTGCCACCGGCTGGATGTAGCGCCAGAGGCCGCGCCCGAGGGCTTCGATGCGGGTCAGGCCGCTCCACCAGCCGGCGAGGTAGAGGCCCATGCTGATCAATAGCAGCGCGGCGATCACCCGCAGCACCATGGCGGCCGGGCTGCTGGCCACGGCCCAGCCGGCCAGGCCGATGAGCAGGCCGGCGGTGGTGTAGCTGAGGATGCGGCCGAGGTTGTATGCGATCAGCAGGCGGAAGCGCCGGGCGCGCTGCTCGGGCGGGATGGCCAGGGTCAGGGCGCCCATCAGGCCGCCGCACATGCCGATGCAGTGGCCACCGCCGAGCAGGCCGAGGATCATCGCCGAGACCAGCAGGGGCGCCAGTTCAAGCACCGCGCTTGTCCTCGGGCTCGTCTGCCCGCTCGTCATCCCCATCGACCTTGTCGGCTTCGGCGATGCCGCCCGTGTGGCCCGGGTCCTCGTCGTCGAAGAGGATGCTGTGGGCCGGGCCGTCGAGGTCGTCGTACTGGCCGCTGTCCACGGCCCAGAAGAATAGCCAGATGGCGAAGCCGACCAGGCCGATGGCGACGGGGATCAGGATGTATAGCGCGGGCATCGGGGGAATCTCGTTTGGGAACCTGGCGGAAGGCCGGTAGGGGAGGGGCCCCTGCCGGCCTCTAGCTTCTGGCCAGCCGCAGGGCGTTGATCACCACCAGCAGCGAGCTGACCGACATGCCGAACGCGGCCCAGACCGGGGTGACCCAGCCCAGCGCCGCGAAGGGCAGGACCAGGCCATTGTACAGGGTCGCCCAGGCCAGGTTCTGGATGATGATGCGGCGCGTGCGGCTGGCCACCGTGAGGGCCTGGACCAGGCTCTCCAGGCGGTTCGAGAGGAGCACCGCATCGGCGCTGGTCTTGGCCAGGTCGGTGGCGCTGCCCATGGCGACGCTGATGTCGGCACCCGCGAGCACGGGGACGTCGTTGACGCCGTCACCCAGCATCAGTACGCGGCGGCCCTGCTGGTGCAGCTCGCGCAATACCTCGAGCTTGGCGTCGGGGCTGAGGCCGCCACGGGCATCGTCTATGCCGAGGCGGCGGGCGATCTCTCCGACCATCGGCGAGCTGTCGCCGGACAGCAGCATCACCTGCCAGCCACGGGCGCGGCAGGCGTCGAGCAGCAGCGGGGCGTCTTCGCGCAGGCGGTCGTCCAGCACCAGCCAGGCCAGCGGGCCGCGCTCGTCGCCGAGCAGCAGCCATTGACCGTTGTTGCCGGGAATATCCGGCGCAGGCCAGCCGCCCAGCTCGGCCACGAACGCCGCCTGGCCGATGCGCAGGCGGCGCCCGTCCACCCGGCCTTCGAGCCCCTTGCCGGGTACGTTCTCCACCTGCTCGGCAGGACGAGGGGCACGACCGAAGGCACGGGCGATGGGGTGCTCCGAGCGGTTCTCCAGGGCCGCGGCCAGGGCCAGGCAGGCGTCGTTGTCGAGCCCGCCCAGGGGGTGGATGGCACTGAGGGTGAGGCGGCCTTCGGTGAGGGTGCCGGTCTTGTCGAAGATCACCGTGTCGATCTGGTTCAGCCCTTCCAGCACATGGCCGCGGGTCAGCAGCAGGCCGAGCTTGTGCAGGCTGCCGGTGGCGGTGGTCAGTGCGGTGGGCGTTGCCAGCGCGAGCGCACAGGGGCAGGTGGCGACCAGTAGCGAGAGAACGATCCAGAAGGCCCGCGACGGGTCGATCTGCCACCAGGCCAGGCCGACGATGGCGGCCGCCAGCAGGACGATGATCAGGAACCATTGCGCGACCTTGTCGGCCAGTTCGGCCAGGCGCGGCTTGTCTGCCTGGGCGCGTTCCAGCAATCGCACGATGGCGGAGAGGCGGGTCTGGTCGCCGAGCGCCTGGACTTCCAGTGTCAGGGGACCTTCGACGTTGAGCGTGCCGGCGGTGACGGTGTCGCCGCGCCCGCGTGGCAGGGGCAGGTACTCGCCGGTGAGCAGGGATTCGTCGACGCTGGACTGGCCTTCGAGGATCAGGCCGTCGGCGGGCATCAAGGCGCCCGGCGGCACCAGGACGCGGTCGCCCACGGTCAGCTCGCCGAGGAGTATGCGCTGGCTCTGGCCGCTGTCGTCCAGGCGCAGGCAGGACGCGGGGAGCAGATTGACCAGTTGCGCGGTGGCCGCTGCGGTGCGTTCGCGGGCGCGCCGCTCCAGGTACCGGCCGGCGAGGAGGAACAACGCGAACATGCCGACGGCGTCGAAATACAGTTCGCCGATGCCGGTGACGGTGGACCAGATGCCCGCGACGTAGGCGCCGCCGATGGCCAGGGACACCGAGACGTCCATGCTCAGGTGGCGGGTGCGCAGGTCACGCAGGGCCCCGCGGAAGAACTGGCCGCAGCAGTAGAAGACGATGGGGGTGGTGAGGAACAGGCTGACCCAGCGCAGGATCTTGTCCAGTTCAGGGCTCAGGTCGATGTTGAATTCGGGCCAGGTGGCCATCGCGGCCATCATCACCTGCATCCACAGCAGGCCGGCGACACCGAGCTGGCGCATGGCGCGCTTGTTCTCGGCGGCGAGGCGCTCGGCGGCGTCATCGGCCTTGTAGGGGTGGCCGGCGTAGCCGATGCGGCGCAGTTCCTTGAGCAGCTCGCTGAGGGGCAGCTGGCTGTCGGACCAGCGCACCTGCAGGCGGTGGTTGGACAGGTTGAGGCGCGCCTCGTCCACTCCGGGCAGGGTGCGCAGGTGTTTCTCGATCAGCCAGCCGCAGGCGGCGCAGCTGATGCCCTCGATCAGCAGGCTGGTCTCGCTGAGTTCGCCCTGGTGCTGGACGAAGGGGCGCTGCACGTCTTCACGATCGAACAGCGCCAGTTCATCGGGAAGCACGCTGGGCAGGGCATCGGGGTTGGCGGCGGTCTCGCTGCGGTGGCGGTAGTAGCTTTCCAGTCCGCCGGCGACGATGGCTTCGGCCACCGCCTGGCAGCCCGGGCAGCACATGGCCCGCGTCTCACCGAGAACGCGGGCCTCGTAAGGACTGCCGGCAGGCACCGGCAGGCCGCAGTGGTAGCAGGAGAGGGGGGCGGACATGGGGCGTGCTTATTCGCCCAGCAGGGTCACGCTGCCGTTCTCGAGGGTTTCCTCCTCGAACAGGCGCCAGTCCTGGCCGTCTTCCTGGCCGATGAGTTCGACGAAGCGGCGGCCGCTGACCGAGTCTTCCAGGTGACCGCTGTAGAGGTCGCCGGATTGTGGCTGCAGGACGACGCGGCGGTCCTTTTCCTGTTGGGTGGGGGAGAGCAGGCTGAGGACGAGTTGCTGCGGGTGGCTGTTGCCGCTCAGGGTGACCTGGACCACGCCGCTCTGGTCGTCCAGGCGCACCTGGGCCTTCATGCCCAGGCGCTTGGCCAGCTCCTCGCGCTCGAGCGAGGTGTTGATGCCCTTGCCGACGTCGTAGTAGTTGTCGACCACCAGGCTCGGCGGGTTCTTGATGGCGATCACCAGCATGGAGGTGCCCAGCACCACGGAGGTGCCGAGGAGGCCGAGGATGAACCAGGGCCAGGGTTGCTTGTACCAGGGGCTTGCGGGAGATTCGGACTGCATGGGGATCTCGTTTTTCAGCGGACGCTGGGGCCGATGAAGCGGCTGTCAGCGTCGGTGGTGATGCTGGGATCGTCGGCCGAGCGGACCCGGAATACGATGGTGTTGGTGCTGGAGGGCAGCTTCTCGGGGTCGATGGACAGCTCCACCGGTACCGACAGCACCTCACCGGCTTCCGTCATGACCTGGCTCTTGCCCTCGTAGACGAGGCCGTCGAGGCCATCGGCTTCGATCACGAAGACCTGGTCCTTCTGGGACTTGTTCATGACCTTGAGGGTGTAGACGTTCTCGATGCGGCCCTGCTCGTTCTCGCGATACAGCACGCGATCCTTGATCACGTCCAGTTCCACCAGAGAGCGGGCGGCCACGGCGTAGCCGAACAGGCCGATCATCGCGACGAGGGCGGCAGCGTACCCGATCAGCCGCGGGCGCAGGAGGGTGGTCTGCTGCCCGTTCAGGTTGTGTTCGGTCGTGTAGCTGATCAGGCCCTTGGGATAGTTCATCTTCTCCATGATGCTGTCGCAGGCGTCGATACAGGCGGCGCAGCCGATGCACTCGATCTGCAGGCCGTCGCGGATGTCGATGCCTGTCGGGCAGACCTGGACGCACATGGTGCAGTCGATGCAGTCGCCGAGACCCTGGGCCTTGTAGTCGACGTTCTTCTTGCGCGGGCCACGGGACTCGCCGCGACGCGGATCGTAGGAGACGATCAGGGTGTCCTTGTCGAACATCACGCTCTGGAAGCGAGCGTATGGGCACATATAGATGCACACCTGCTCGCGCAGCCAGCCGGCGTTGCCGTAGGTGGCGAGGGTGAAGAAGCCGACCCAGAAATAGGCCCAGCCATCGGCATTGCCGGTGAAGAGGTCGAATACCAGTTCACGGATGGGCGTGAAGTAGCCGACGAAGGTGATGCCGGTGACGAAGCCGATCAGCAGCCAGAGGCTGTGCTTGGCCGACTTGCGCATGAGCTTGGCGCCGCTCATGGGGGCCTTGTCCAGCTTCATGCGCTGGTTGCGGTCGCCCTCGGTGACCTTCTCGCACCACATGAAGATCCAGGTCCAGACGCTCTGTGGGCAGGTGTAGCCGCACCAGACGCGACCGGCGAAGACGGTGATGAGGAACAGGCCGAAGGCGCAGATGATCAGCAGCCAGGACAGGAGGACGAAGTCCTGGGGCCAGAAGGTGGCGCCGAAGATGTAGAACTTGCGCTCGGGCAGGTTCCACCAGACGGCCTGGCGGTCGTTCCAGCTCAGCCAGACGGTGCCGAAATAAAGCAGGAAGAGCAGCGCGCCACCTGCCATGCGCAGGTTGCGGAAGATGCCGGTGAAGGCGCGGGTGTAGATCTTTTCACGGCTGGCGTAGAGGTCGGCGCTTGCACCGCTCTTGGCCGGGGGAGGGGTAATGTTCTGGACGGGGATCTGTTCGCTCATCTACTCATACCACGGCGGTTGGGGCTTGCCCCGATCGATGCTTGCCGAACGGGATCTTGTTGCCTGCCGCATATGGTACGCCCGATGGCGGCCTGCCATGTGCGACAGTGCGTCGCGCATGGCAGGCTTTGTGTCACTTGCTTTCGGTTTCTGCGGCGTTCTTGTGCGACAGACTGTAGACGTAAGCGGCGAGCAGGTGGACCTTGTCGTTGCCCAGGTGTTCTTCCTGAGCCGGCATGGAGCCCTGGCGACCGTAACGGATGGTCTGCTGCAGCTGGGCGAAGGTGCTGCCGTAGATGAACGCGCCCGGGTGGGTCAGGTTCGGAGCGCCCATCGCCGGGGTGCCCTTGCCTTCCGGACCGTGGCACGCCACGCAGTTGGCAGCGAAGATCGCCTTGCCGGCTTCCGGATTCGCATTGGAGTCCTTCGGCAGGTCACGACCATCCAGGGTCACGCGGACGAACGCGGCGACGTCACGTACGCCTTGCTCGCCGATGACTTCGCCCCAGGCCGGCATCACGCCGTGACGGCCGCCGAGGATGGTGGTCTTGATGGTCTCGGCCTCGCCACCCCAGCGCCAGTCGGCGTCGGTGAGGTTGGGGAAGCCGTAGGAGCCCTTGGCGTCGGAGCCGTGGCAGACCGAGCAGTTGGAAGCGAACAGGCGACCACCCATTTTCAGGGCTTTCTCGTCCTTGGCCACTTCCTCGATCGGCATGGCGGCGTACTTCTGGAACAGCGGGCCGTATTGCTTGTCGGCCTTGTCCATTTCCTTTTCCCACTGGTGGACACCGGTCCAGCCGGGCTGGCCGTCAGCGAAGGCCTTGCCTTCGGTGACTTCGCCGTAACCGGGGAAGATGCCTTTCCAGTTGCCCATGCCCGGGTACAGGACCAGGTAGCCGACGGCGAAGATCAGGGTGCCGACGAACAGCATGAACCACCACTTGGGCAGCGGGTTGTCATATTCCTCGATACCGTCGAAGGCGTGGCCGACGGTTTCTTCGGTGCTTTCCTGGCGCTGGCCTTTGCGGGTGGCAAAGATCAGCACGGTCAGCGCCACCAGTGTGGCGCTGGTGAGCAGGGTTACGTACCAACTCCAGAACGTGGTCATTCGCTCTTACTCCTCGAAGCTTCTTCATCGCTCTTGGTGTTCGCTGGCTTGTCGTCGGCGAAGGGCAGGTTGGCAGCTTCGTCGAAGCTGCCCTTGCGCTTGCTGCTGTACGCCCAGAGCACGACGCCGATGAAGGCGACGAACACCAGGATGGTTCCCAGTCCGCGGACAGTCTGGATATCCATCGTGCTTACCGTTTGTTCTTGATCGAGGTGCCCAGGCCTTGAAGGAACGCCACCAGTGCGTCCATCTCGGTCTTGCCCTTGACTGCGTCTTTGGCGCCGGCGATGTCATCGTCGGTGTAGGGCACGCCTACGGTACGGAGAGCTTCCATCTTGGCCGCGGTGTGCTTGCCATCGAGCTTGTTCTCCACCAGCCAGGGGTAGGCCGGCATCTTCGATTCCGGTACCACGTTGCGCGGGTTGTAGAGGTGCGCGCGGTGCCAGTCGTCGGAGTAGCGGCCGCCTACGCGGGCCAGGTCCGGGCCGGTACGCTTGGAGCCCCACAGGAAGGGGTGGTCCCAGACGCTTTCGCCGGCGACGGAGTAGTGGCCGTAGCGCTCGGTTTCGGCGCGGAAGGGGCGGACCATCTGCGAGTGGCAGCCGACGCAGCCTTCGCGGATGTAGATGTCACGGCCTTCCAGCTCCAGCGCGGAGCGCGGCTTCATGCCTTCGACCGGCGTGTTGGTCACGTCCTGGAAGAACAGCGGAACGATCTGCACCAGGCCACCGATGCTCACGGCGATGACCATGAACAGCGCCAGCAGACCTACGTTCTTCTCAACTAATTCATGCGACTTCATTATTAGTGAGCTCCTTGCGGGATCTGCGCGGCGGCTTCGTATTCGGACGGCTTGGCGGCACGCACGGTGCGCCAGGTGTTATAGGCCATCAGCAGCATGCCGGTGACGAAGAAGGCGCCGCCGAGTGCGCGGACCATGAAGCCGGGGTGGCTGGCTTCCAGTGCTTCGACGAAGGAGTAGGTCAGGGTGCCGTCTTCGTTCACCGCGCGCCACATCAGGCCCTGGGTGATGCCGTTGACCCACATCGAGGCGATGTAGAGCACGGTGCCGACGGTGGCCAGCCAGAAGTGGGCGTTGATCAGGCCGACGCTGTGCATCTGCTCGCGACCGAACACTTTCGGGATCAGGTGGTACAGGGAACCGATGGAAATCATCGCGACCCAGCCCAGAGCGCCGGCGTGTACGTGGCCGATGGTCCAGTCGGTGTAGTGGGAAAGGGCGTTGACGGTCTTGATGGCCATCATCGGGCCTTCGAAGGTGGACATGCCGTAGAAGGCCAGGGAGACCACCAGGAAGCGCAGGATCGGGTCGCTGCGCAACTTATGCCAGGCCCCCGACAGGCTCATCATGCCGTTGATCATGCCGCCCCAGCTCGGAGCCAGCAGGATCAGGGACATCGCCATGCCCAGGGACTGGGCCCAATCCGGCAGAGCGGTGTAGTGCAGGTGGTGCGGGCCGGCCCAGATGTACAGGGTGATCAGCGCCCAGAAGTGCACGATGGACAGGCGATACGAGTAGATCGGACGCTCGGCCTGTTTCGGCACGAAGTAGTACATCATCCCGAGGAAGCCGGTGGTCAGGAAGAAGCCCACGGCGTTGTGGCCGTACCACCACTGGATCATCGCGTCGGTCGCGCCGGAGTACACGGAGTACGACTTGAAGGCGTAGACCGGGATTTCCATGCTGTTGACGATGTGCAGCAGTGCGGTCACCAGGATGAAGGCGCCGAAGAACCAGTTGCCCACATAGATGTGCTTGGTCTTGCGCTTGACGATGGTGCCGAAGAACACGACCGCGTAGGTGATCCAGACGACAGCCAGGAGGATGTCGATCGGCCACTCGAGTTCGGCGTATTCCTTGGAGGAGGTGTAACCCAGAGGCAGTGTGATCACTGCCAGCACGATCACGGCTTGCCAGCCCCAGAACGTGAAGGCTGCCAGCCCATCGGAAATCAGGCGAGCCTGGCAGGTACGTTGCACCACGTAGTAGGACGTGGCGAACAGGGCGCAACCACCGAAGGCGAAGATCACCGCGTTGGTATGCAGGGGGCGCAGACGGCCGAAGCTGGTCCACGGAAGGTTCAGGTTGAGTTCCGGCCACACGAGTTGTGCGGCGATGAACACGCCTAGACCCATCCCAATGACCCCCCAGATCACCGTCATAACGGCGAACTGGCGGACCACCTTATAGTTATAAGCAGTCTGACTGATTGCTGTGCTCATGCTAGGGGTTCCACGGTTAATGGAGTTTTTCGGGGACAAAAAAGCGGCGCAAGTATGGAGAAAGAGGGTAGTCATTGCAACGACACATGCCGACACAAACACCCTTTCAGGGCCCTCTGGACAAGGATTCCAGCCGGTTCGTCCGGTGGCCGAGACAGCACTTCGAGCCGGGGCGGGAGGGGGGAATCGCCTTGCCCTCATGACGGGTGAGGATTATCGAGCAGCTTAGTCGATGGGCTTTCGGGGGGAAGGCTACTGGTCGGGACGGGTGCGACATTGGGTCGCACTATATATAAGGAGGGAGTGGGGAGGGATCTTGAGGGGTGGACACATCCCTGTGCCCGTGTTGCCCTTCTCGCGTCGGGCTGCCTTTGCGCGGCTCCGTCCGGTGCCTTTCGGTCCGGGCGGTGTGGCGACGCCTCCTTGCGTCGCCGGTTCGGATCACTCGCTGGCTACTTTCTCCCCGTCCTTGCGGGACAGGCTGTACACGTAGGCGGCGAGGATGTGCACCTTGTCCTGGCCGAGGTATTGCTCCTGGGCAGGCATCTGGCCGTTGCGGCCGTAGCGGATGGTCTGTTGCAGCTGGGCCAGGCTGGAGCCGTAGATCCAGGCGGCCGGCTGGGTCAGGTCCGGGGCGCCCATGGCTGCGGTGCCGTGGCCTTCCTGGCCGTGGCAGGCGGTGCAGGTGGTGGCGAACAGGGCCTTACCGGCTTCCACGTCGGCTTTCACATCGTCCGGCAGCTTCAGGCCGGCCAGGTCCTGGCGGACGTAGGCGGCGACGTTCTTCACGCCTTCATCACCCAGTACTTCACCCCAGGCCGGCATGGCAGCCATGCGACCGTGCAGGATGGTGACCTTGATGGTTTCGGCGTCGCCGCCCCAGCGCCAGCTGCTGTCGGCCAGGTTGGGGAAACCGACCGCGCCCTTGGCGTCCGAACCGTGGCAGATGGAGCAGTAGGTGGCGAACAGGCGGCCGCCCATTTTCAGGGCTTGCGGATCCTGGGCCACGGCTTCCAGCGGCATGGCGGAGTACTTGGCGAAGATCGGGCCGTATTGGGCGTTGGCCTTGTCGACCTCGCGCTGCCACTGCTTCTCCTGGGTCCAGCCGCCTTCATAGCCGGGGAACAGGCCGGTCCAGTTGCCCAGGCCGGGGTAGAGCACCATGTAGCCGATGGCGAAGACGATGGTGCCCACGAACAGCATGAACCACCATTTGGGCAGCGGGTTGTCGTACTCCTCGATGCCGTCGAAGGCATGGCCCATGGTCTTGTCGACCGTGCCCTTGGCCTCGCCCTTGCGGGTGGCGAACACCAGCCAGAGCAGCGCCACCAGGGTGAAGAGGGTGAGCAGGGTTATGTACCAGCTCCAGAAAGTGGTCATTCGTGTGTGCTCCTAGAAACATTCCGGTCTTGCAGGCTGGGCTTGGCGTCGTCGCCGAAGGGCAGCAGCGAGGCTTGCTCGAAGTCAGCCTTGCGGCGGCCGCTGTAGGCCCAGCAGAACACCCCGATCATCGCGACCAGCACCAGCAAGGTGCCGAGGCCGCGCAGTATTCCAACGTCCATGGCGCCTTACCTCTTGGTCTTCAGGCTGGTGCCGAGCACCTGCAGGTAGGCGACCAGGGCGTCCATCTCGGTCTTGTCCTTGACCGCCTCGGAGGCACCGGCGATGTCCTCGTCGGTGTAGGGCACGCCCAGGGTCTTCATGGCGCTGAGCTTGGCGGCGGTGTCCTTGCCGTCGAGCTTGTTCTCCACCAGCCACGGGTAGGCCGGCATCTTCGACTCCGGTACTACGTTGCGCGGGTTGTAGAGGTGCGCGCGGTGCCAGTCGTCCGAGTAGCGGGCGCCAACCCGGGCCAGGTCCGGGCCGGTGCGCTTGGAGCCCCACAGGAAGGGATGGTCCCAGACGCTTTCGCCGGCGACGGAGTAGTGGCCATAGCGCTCGGTCTCGGCGCGGAAGGGGCGGATCATCTGCGAGTGGCAGCCGACGCAGCCTTCGCGGATGTAGATGTCGCGTCCTTCCAGCTGCAGCGCGGTGTAGGGCTTCATGCCTTCGACCGGGGTGTTGGTCACGTCCTGGAAGAACAGCGGGACGATCTGTACCAGACCGCCGATGCTGACGGCCAGGATCATGAACAACGCCATCAGGCCGACGTTCTTCTCGATGACTTCATGCTTTTTCATCTATCGATTCCTCAGGCGATCTGGGCGATGGCGTCGTATTCGGCCGGCTTGGCAGCCTTCACGGTGCGCCAGGTGTTGTAGGCCATGAGGAGCATGCCGCTGAGGAAGATCGCGCCGCCGATCATGCGCACCACGAAGCCGGGGTGGCTGGCTTCCAGTGCCTCGACGAAGGAGTAGGTCAGGGTGCCGTCCTCGTTCACCGCGCGCCACATCAGGCCCTGGGCGATGCCGTTGACCCACATCGAGGCGATGTAGAGCACGGTGCCGATGGTGGCCAGCCAGAAGTGGGCGTTGATCAGGCCGACGCTGTGCATCTGCTCGCGGCCGAACACCTTCGGGATCAGGTGGTACAGCGAGCCGATGGACACCATGGCGACCCAGCCTAGGGCGCCGGCGTGCACGTGGCCGATGGTCCAGTCGGTGTAGTGGGAGAGGGCGTTGACGGTCTTGATGGCCATCATCGGGCCTTCGAAGGTGGACATGCCGTAGAAGGCGAGGGAGACCACCAGGAAGCGCAGGATCGGATCGTCGCGCAGCTTATGCCAGGCGCCCGAGAGGGTCATCATGCCGTTGATCATGCCGCCCCAGCTCGGCGCCAGCAGGATCAGCGACATCACCATGCCCAGGGACTGAGCCCAGTCCGGCAGCGCGGTGTAGTGCAGGTGGTGCGGGCCGGCCCAGATGTAGACCGCGATCAGCGCCCAGAAGTGGACGATGGACAGGCGGTAGGAGTAGACCGGGCGACCGGCCTGCTTCGGCACGAAGTAATACATCATCCCGAGGAAGCCGGCGGTCAGGAAGAAGCCCACGGCGTTGTGGCCGTACCACCACTGGACCATCGCGTCGGTCGCGCCCGAGTAGAGCGAGTAGGACTTGGTCAGGGTGACCGGGATCTCCAGGTTGTTGATTACATGGAGGATGGCCACGGTGAGGATGAAGCCACCGAAGAACCAGTTGCCCACGTAGATGTGCTTGGTCTTGCGCTTCATCACCGTGCCGAAGAACACGGCGGCGTAGCAGACCCAGACGATGGTGATGAGAATGTCGATCGGCCATTCCAGCTCGGCGTATTCCTTGGAGCTGGTGAAGCCCAGCGGCAGGCTCACGGCGGCCAGGACGATCACCAGCTGCCAACCCCAGAAGGTGAAGGCGGCGAGCTTGTCCGAGACCAGGCGGGTCTGGCAGGTGCGTTGGACGGCGTAGTAGGAGGTGGCGAACAATGCGCAACCACCGAACGCGAAGATCACCGCGTTGGTGTGCAAGGGTCGCAAGCGGCCAAAGCTGGTCCAGGGCAGGTTGAAGTTGAGCTCCGGCCAGGCTAGCTGGGCAGCTATGAGAACGCCGAGCCCCATCCCGACGATTCCCCAGACCACCGTCATAATGGCGAACTGGCGGACCACCTTGTAGTTGTAGGCGGTACTGACTGCTGTGTTCATGTTTGTGGGCTTCCGTACACGGTTTCTTGGAATTGCGTGCGAAGCATGGTGAAAGCCCTTACTGGCGCTATTGATTTGGATCAACAGACGCCGCCCACCGGAGATTTCCCGATGCTGCTGTGGAGCAGGCCTTCAGGCCTTGTGAAGAACACCCTGATACTGGCCCACGGTGCCGGGGCGCCGATGGACAGCGCCTTCATGGAGGAAATGGCGCAGAAGCTCGCCACGCGGGGCGTAGCGGTGGTGCGTTTCGAGTTTCCCTACATGGCGGCGCGGCGTGACGACGGGCGCAGACGCCCGCCCAATCCGCAGGGGCAATTGCTCGATCACTGGCGGGCGGTGCATGCCGAGGTGCGACAGCACGTCACGGGGCGATTGGCCATCGGTGGCAAGTCCATGGGCGGTCGCATGGCCAGCCTGGTGGCCGATGAGCTGGGCGCGGATGCGCTGGTCTGCCTGGGGTATCCCTTCTATGCGGCCGGTAAACCGGAGAAGCCCCGGGTCGCCCACCTGGCCGAGCTGAAGACCCCGACCCTGGTCGTCCAGGGCGAGCGCGATGCCCTTGGCGACCGCCCTGCCGTCACCGGCTACGCGTTATCCCCGTCGATCCATCTGCACTGGCTGGTCGCAGGCGACCATGACCTCAAGCCCCTCAAGGCGTCGGGCCTGACCCACGAGCAGCACATGGACGGCGCCGCGGATGCCGTGGCGGCCTTCCTGGCGAGTTGAGTGCGCGCTACTTTCGCGCGACGAGTAGGTCGAGCACGCCGCCGCCATCCTTGATCTGCTGCAGGATGATCTCGGAGCGGATGTCGGTGACGCCCCGGGCGCGGTTCAGGCGGTTGACGATGAAGTCGGAGAACTGTTTCAGGTTGCGCGCCTGGACCCGCAGCACATAGTTGCTGTGGCCGGTGACGATGAAGGCGCTCACCACCTCGGGCCAGCTCTGTACCTGCTCCATGAAGCGCTCGTGCCAGCCATCCTCGTCCTGGCGCATGGAAAGGTGCACCAGGGCATCCAGCTCGATTCCCAGGCGCTCGGCATCCAGCAGCGGTCGATAGCCGCGGATCACCCCACCGTCTTCCAGGTTGCGTAGCCGACGCAAGCAGGCGGAGGGCGAGAGCGCGACCTTCTCCGCCAGTTCCTGGTTGCTGATGCGTCCGTTCTGCTGGAGGCAGAGGAGGAGGCGCAGATCGGTAGTATCCAGGGTCATTGAATATTCTTTCAGTGAACTGTTGTCTGGCGAAATTATCTTCGAATAAGTGCCGCTTTCGGGACGAAGATAGCACGAACATTCTTCGGCCCCTGACCCATGATCATCCTCCTTTCACGGGAGTCCGATCATGCAAGACGGCCAGTCCCTCTGGGACATCAGTCCACCGCTGGACGCCAGCACGCCAACCTGGCCGGGCGATACGCCCTTCCAGGAGGAACGCTGCTGGCACATCGACGAGCACTGCCCGGTCAACGTGGGGCGCATCACCCTGTCGCCCCACACGGGCGCCCATGCCGATGCACCGCTGCACTACGACGCGTCCGGTGCGGCGATCGGGGACGTCGACCTGGCGCCCTACCTCGGCCCTTGCCGGGTCATCCACTGCCTGGATGCCGGCGGCCTGGTACGGCCTGCGCAACTGGAACCGCATCTTCACCAGCTGCCGCCCCGGGTCCTGATCCGCACCTGGCGGCAAGCGCCTCTCGATAGCTGGCCCGAGGCCTTCGCGGCCATCGATCCGCTGGCCGTCGAACTGCTGGCCCGCCACGGTGTGCGCCTGGTGGGTATCGACACGCCGTCGCTGGACCCCCAGGACAGCAAGACGCTCGATGCGCACCAGGCCGTTCGCCGTTGGCGCATGGCGATCCTCGAAGGCCTGCTGCTCGATGACGTCGCTCCGGGCGACTACGAACTGATCGCCCTCCCGCTCAAATTCACCCATCTCGATGCCAGCCCGGTTCGCGCCGTGCTGCGTCGCCTGCCTGCCTAGGAATCGACATGACTACAAGAGAAGACTGCCTGGCCCTCGATGCCCGCGACCCCCTCGGCCCCTTGCGCGAGGAATTCGTCCTGCCCGAAGGCGTGATCTACCTCGACGGCAACTCCCTCGGCGCCCGGCCGAGGCCCGCGCTGCAGAGGGCCCGCGAAGTGGTGGAGAAGGAGTGGGGCGAAGGGCTGATCGGCAGCTGGAACAGCGCCGGCTGGCGCGCGTTGCCGGAGCGCCTGGGCAACCGGCTGGCTCGCCTGATCGGCGCGGGCGAGGACGAGGTGGTCATCACCGACACCACATCCATCAACCTCTTCAAGGTGCTGGTGGCAGCGCTTCGTGTGCAGGCCGAGCGCGACCCGTCGCGCAAGGTGATCGTCACCGAACGCAGTAACTTCCCCACCGACATCTACATGGTCGAAGGCCTCGCCGACATGCTCCAGCAGGGCTACAGCCTGCGCCTGGTGGATGCACCGGAGGAGATGCCCGCGGCCATCGGCACCGACACCGCCGTCGCGCTGATCACCCAGGTGAACTACAAGACCGGCCACCTCCACGACATGGCCGCGCTCACGGCGCTGGCACACGAGTGCGGTGCGCTGACCATCTGGGACCTCTGCCATTCGGCCGGCGCGGTGCCGGTCGACCTCAAGGGTTCCGGCGCCGACTACGCCATCGGTTGCACCTACAAGTACCTCAACGGCGGTCCAGGCTCGCCGGCCTTCGTCTGGGTCGCCCCGCACCTGCGCGAGCTGGTCTGGCAGCCGCTCACGGGCTGGTGGGGCCATGTCCGCCAGTTCGGCATGGAGGCCCGCTACGAGCCGGCCCCGGGGATCGGCCGCTACCTCTGCGGCACCCAGCCGATCACCTCCCTCGCCATGGTGGAGTGCGGCCTGGAGGCCTTCGAGAAGACCGACATGCAGGCCCTGCGGGAGAAGTCCCTGGCACTGACCGACCTCTTCATCGAACGCGTCCGCGCCCGTTGTGGCGAGCACCCGCTGACCCTGGTGACGCCGATGGAACACGCCCGCCGCGGCAGCCACGTGAGCTTCGAGCACCCCGAGGGCTACGCCGTGATCCAGGCGCTCATCGACCGTGGCGTCATCGGCGACTACCGCGAGCCGCGGATCATGCGCTTCGGCTTCACCCCGCTCTACACCGGCTTCACCGATGTCTGGGATGCCGCCGAGGCGCTCGTTGACGTGCTCGACAGCGATGCCTGGCGCGCAGAGCGCTTCATGACCCGCAAGCAGGTGACCTGAACCCAACCGGGCGCCCGGGGAGGGCGCCCAGCCTCGAGCCCATAACCACAAGAAGAGGTCGATGATGATGAAATCCCGTTTCCCAATGGCGTGTGCCTTGCTCTGTGCGTCCCTCAGCCCCCAGGCGATGTCCGGGGAGCCGGCCGAAGGCTTCCTGGAGGACAGCCGGCTGGTCCTGACCCAGCGCAACTTCTACTTCCACCGCAACATGCTCAACAACCCCGGTGGGCAGAACTACCGGGAGGAGTGGGCCCATGGCATGCAACTGGACTACAGCTCCGGCTATACCCGGGGAACGGTGGGCCTCGGTGTCGATGCGTACGCCAGCCTCGGGCTCAAGCTCGACAGCAACCGTGCCCGCACCGGCACCGACCTGCTGCCCCTGGACTCTGCCGGGCGGCCTGAAGACGACCACAGCGAGGTCGGCGCGGCGCTGAAGCTGCGTATCTCGCGCAGCGAGCTGAAATACGGCAGCCAGGCACCGATGAACCCGGTGTTCGGCACCGGCAACGCACGGCTGTTCGCGCCGATGGCCATCGGCTTCTCGCTGGCCAGTCGCGAACGCGACGACCTGTTGCTGGAGGCCGGTCACTTCACCGCCGGCAACGACGGCAACTCCACCAATGGCGACGGCGCACTCAAGGCCCTGTTCGCCCAGGTGGAAACGCGTCGGGTCGACTACGCCGGCTTCGACTGGACCCCGGCGGAAGGCACCGGGCTGTCCGCCTACACCTCAAGGTTCGAAGACGTCTGGCGCCAGCACTACCTGGGAGCCAACCACCGCGTGGGGCTGGATGAAGCGCTTGCCCTGACCTTCGACTTCAACCTCTATCGCACCCGTGACCAGGGGCGGCGACTGGCGGGCGGGATCGACACCACCGCCTGGTCCGCTTCCGCACGCTACAGCCAGGGCGCCCATGCCCTGACCCTGGCGCATCAGCGGGTAAGCGGCGACGAGCCATTCGACTACCTGGGCTTCGATCGCCAGCCCGGCACATCGATCTACCTCGCCAACTCGGTGCAGGTGCTCGACTTCAACGCCCCCAACGAGCGCTCCTGGCAACTGCGCTACGACCTCGACCTGGCGCTGTTCGGCGTACCCGGCCTGGGCTTCATGACCCGCTACATCCGCGGTGACCACATCGACGACAGCCATCACAAGGGGCCGGGCTCCTACCAGCGTTACGGCGAGGCCGGCAAGCGCTGGGAGCGGGACATCGAGTTGCGCTACGTCGTGCAGTCCGGCTCGGCCAAGGACCTGTCCGTGCGCCTGCGCCAGGCCAGCATCCGCTCAACCGGGCAGGTGGCCCGTGCCGATACCGCAGACAACAACGAACTGCGGGTGATCATCGAATACCCGCTGCAACTTCTCTGACGCCTGCATAACGACAATAAGGACGAGGCACGAAATGACCACCAAGACTGGATTCGCCGCCATCGCGGCCCGCGAGCAGGGCCTCAAGCGCCAGCTCACTTCGGCGCAGATGAGCATGATCGCCATCGGGGGTGCCATCGGCACCGGGCTGTTCATGGGGAGCAGCTTCGCCATCGGCTTCGCCGGCCCCGGGGTGCTCGTCAGCTATGCCCTCGGCGCCTTGATCGCGCTGCTGTTGATGGGGTGCCTGGCGGAGATGACCGTGGCCCATCCCACCTCCGGCTCCTTCGGTGCCTACGCCGAGTTCTACATCAGCCCGCTGGCGGGGTTCCTGGTGCGCTACGCCTACTGGGCGTCCATTGTCCTGGCGGTGGGAACGGAGGTCACCGCCATCGCGATGTACATGAAGCACTGGTTCCCCGACGTGGCCGGGTGGGTGTGGATCCTGCTGTTCTCCTCGGTGCTGATCTTCACCAACGCCATCAGCGTCAAGGCGTTCGGCCACTTCGAGTACTGGTTCTCGGCCATCAAGATCAGCGCCATCCTCGCCTTCATCCTGCTGGGGGCCTGGCTGGTGTTCGGTGGGCAGAACCCGGAGTACGGCTTCCACCACTACGTCGAGCACGGCGGCTTCATGCCCAACGGCATTTCGGGCGTATGGATCGCGGTGATCATCGCCATCTTCAGCTACCTCAGCATCGAGATGATCGCCGTGGCTGCCGGCGAGGCGGAACACCCCGAGCAGGCGGTGAAGAAGGCCTTCAAGGTGACCATGGTGCGGCTGGTGGTGTTCTACCTGCTCACCCTCGCGCTGATCCTCGCCATGGTGCCCTGGGACCAGTCCGGACAGGGCGCGCAGAGCCCCTTCGTCAGCGTCATGGCGCAGGTCGGGATTCCGGGTGCCACGGGCTTGATCAACTTCGTGATCCTGGTGGCGGCGCTCTCGGCCATGAACAGCCAGCTGTACACCACCACGCGGATGATGTTCAGCCTGTCCCGCGCGGGCCACGCCCCCAAGGCGATGGGCCGGCTGAGCGAGGCCGGAGTGCCGCTGAACGCCCTGGCGCTTTCCTGCACCGGCATCGCCCTGGCGACCCTGGTCAACCTGGTATTCCCCGAGCAGTCCTTCATGCTGATGATGGCCATCTCCATCTTCGGCGCGCTCTTCGCCTGGATGATGATTTTCCTCACCCACTACCGCTTCCGCCGCTATCACCAGCGCCTGGGCAATGCACCGTTGGCCTTTCGCATGTGGGGCTTCCCCTATGGAACGCTGCTGGGCCTGGGCCTGGTGCTGGCGGTCCTGGTCACCACGGCCTTCGTGCCGGCGTTCCGCATGACCCTGGTATTCGGTGTGCCGTTCCTCGCGCTGCTCTCCATCGCCTACCTGTTGGTCCTGCGCAGGGCTGCACCGGCAATCGGGGCGGAAGCGGGCGACCTCCCTGTCCAGCTGAGTGGCGTCGGAGCCAGGACGCCAGAACAGGGACGTTCCTGATAGGCCGGCGAGCCACTCACCCGGCAGGGTGCAAGCAGACTGCGGAGTCCATCACCACAAGGAAGGGCGACGATATGGATGCCTTGCAGGAAACCCTGCCGATCCTGATCTACCAGCGGGAAGGGGAAAGCGTTACCGAGGTACGCATGGAGGGGGAGACCGTCTGGCTGACCCAGCGGCAGATGGCGGAGCTGTTCGACAAGAACGTACGAACCATAAGCGAGCACATCCGCAATATCTTCCGTGAGGGGGAGCTGAGCGAGTCGGCAGTTATCCGGGATTTCCGGATAACTGCCGCGGACGGCAAGTTCTATGACACGTCGCACTACAGCCTCGACGTCATCATCTCGGTCGGCTATCGCGTCAAGTCGACCCAGGGCACGCGTTTCCGCATCTGGGCCAACGGCGTGCTCAAGGAGCACCTGCTCCAGGGCTACAGCCTCAACCGGCGAAGGCTGGAGGCGCAGCAGGCGCGTATCGGGCAGTTGCAGAAGACCCTGACGCTGTTCCGTGACGGCCTGGTGGATCGGGCCAGCCTGACCGAGGCGCGTGGTTTGGTGAGCGTCATCGCCGGCTATGCGCGTACCTTCCTGCTGCTCAACCAGTTCGACGGCGAACGCCTTGCCCGCGATGGTTTCACCGAAGACATCCGCTATGTGATCGAGCCGGGCGAGGCCGCCGAATGCATCGCCGCGCTGAAGGCCGACCTGATGCACAGGGGGGAGGCCAGCGAGCTGTTCGGCCAGCCGAAGGACGACAGCTTCGAGGGGCTGCTGGGCAATATCGTGCAGTCCTTCGGCGGGCAGTTCCTTTACCCGAGCATCGAGGAACAGGCGGCCAACCTGCTGTACATGGTGATCAAGAACCACCCCTTCACCGATGGCAACAAGCGCATCGGAGCCTTCTTGTTCATCTGGTTCCTGAGGCGAAACCGACATCACCTGAAGACGGATGGCGAACTGAAGATCAATGACAACGCCCTCGCGGCCATCGCCCTGTTGGTGGCCCAGAGCGATCCGCGACAGAAGGAGCTGATGGTCCACCTGGTGATGAACCTGATCATGGAGTGAACCGGCAGGCAAAGGAAAAGGGCGCCCCCAGGCGCCCTTTTTCATGCCCGCTGACTCAGCGGTTGAAGCGGTCCACCAACGAGTACTGGCCTTGCGCGGTGGTGGTCAGCTCTTCGCTCAGCAGCACGGTGCGCTGGGCCTCGCCGGAGGTCTGGTCGGCGAGCTGGGCGATGCTGCTGATGCTCTGGTTGATCTGCTCGGCCACGGCGCTCTGCTCCTCGGTGGCGGCGGCGATCTGGTCGGTCATCTGGGTGATGTTGGCCACCGCCTCGCTGATGCCCACCAGGGCCTGGTCGGCTTGCAGAACACGTTCCACGCCCTCGTCGGCCTGGCGGCGACCGGCCTCCATGGTGCGCACGGCCTCCTCGGCGGTCTTCTGCAGCTGGGCGATGAGCTGGTGGATCTGCCCGGTGGATTCGGCGGTGCGCTGCGCCAGCTGGCGCACCTCGTCGGCGACCACGGCGAAGCCGCGGCCCATCTCGCCGGCACGCGCCGCTTCGATGGCGGCGTTCAGTGCCAGCAGGTTGGTCTGATCGGCGATGCCCTTGATCACGTCGACCACGCCACCGATCTCGTTGCTGTCCTGGGCCAGGCGGGTAACGGTCTCGCCGGTCTCGCCCACCGCGCGCGACAGGCGCTCGATGGCCTCGCGGGTCTCGGCGGTGATGCTGCGGCCCTGGCCGGTGAGGCGGTTGGCTTCCTGGGTCGCGTCGGCGGTGCGTTGCACGTTGCTGGCCACTTCCTGGGTGGTCGAGGCCATCTGGTTCACGGCGGTGGCCACCTGCTCGGTCTCAACGCGCTGGCGTTCCAGCCCCTCGGAGCTGTTGTGGGCCAGTGCATCGGCTTCCCTGGCTTGCTCGGTGAGGTGTTCGGCGGTGTCCTGCAGGCGGGTCAGGCAGGTTTTCAGGCGCGCTTCCTGGCTGAGGATGGACATCTCCAGGCGTGCCTGGGCACCGCGGCTGTCGGTGTACATCTGCGCGATCAGCGGATCGGACGTGGTCTGTTCGGCCAGGTGCAGCAGGCGCTTGATGCCACGGTTCTGCCAGGCCAGCCCGCTAAGGCCTAGGGGCACGGAAAGCAGCGCGGCGAGGAGGAAGCCCCAGTGCGAGTTGAGCCAGGCCCCGATCATGAAGCCGATCTGGCTGATGAGGATGAAGGGCAACCAGTCCTGCACCACGGGCAACCAGCGATCGCGACCGGGAATGGCCGACTTGCCGGCATTGATGCGCTGGTACAGCGCCTCGGCGCGGCGGATCTGCTCGGCGGTGGGCTTGACCCGCACCGACTCGTAGCCGACCACCTGGCTGCCTTCGAAGATCGGCGTCACGTAGGCGTTGACCCAGTAGTGATCACCGTTCTTGCAGCGGTTCTTGACGATGCCCATCCACGGGCGGCCCTTCTTCAGGGTCGTCCACATGTGGGCGAAGACGGCAGGCGGGACGTCCGGGTGGCGCACCAGGTTGTGCGGCGAGCGGATCAGCTCGTCACGGCTGTAGCCGCTGATATCGGTGAAGGCTTCGTTGCAATAGGTGATCACACCCTTGCTGTCCGTGGTCGAGATCAGGCGTTGCTGGGCGGGGAAAGTACGTTCGCGTTGAGTGACTGGCTGATTGTTTCTCATGTTGTTCTTCCGCAAGGCTTAGAGCGGGTATCGGCCTGCACGCACCAAAGTTGAGCCGAAAATTTCTGTGAAGTGTATCTAAGACTTTACAGTTCATGATCGGGAATTTTTCCCGCGAATGGCGCCCTAGAGCCTTCGCGGTGGTAATGGCCTCAGCAGGGAGGCGCTCGGTGCAGGCGTTGGAACAGCCCGGGGTAGTCCTCCACCAGGCCGTCGGCAGCCAGCCTGAGCACTGCATGGAAGCCACTGCCGTCCAGGTTCTGGTACAGCAGGTGGCGTGCGTCCAGGCGGGTGTAGGCCTGATGCATCACGCGCACTTCGAGCGTGGGCGCCTCGATGAAGACGACGGCGATTTCCTCGCGCTGATCGTGCGCCAGGCCGAGACGCCAGGCGGCCGGGCTGTTGGTGAAGGGCGTCGGCCAGAGGTCGAGGTCCTGGCAACCGTCCAGCGTTCGCAGGCGATTGCCTGGCCCGTCGCGCCATTCGTTGCGGGGATTGCGGCGCAGGTGCAGCTCGCGCACGCCGAACCCGCCTTCGACGCGGATGTGGCAGCGCCTGGGTCGCCAGCGCTCGTCGAAATCCATCCGATAGACCAGGCGATAGGGCTCGCCCCCTTCATCGAAGGCCAGCATCGAGGCGTCCGCCTGCCTTCCGTCCAGGCGCAGCTGTTCGAGCCCCCTGGCCGGGGCCTGGTCGTTCCAGATGTGCTGCCACAGCGCAGTGGCCTTCATCCTTCACTCCTTGGCGGTGGGGCGGCGCAGCACCAGGTAGAGCAGCGGGCCGATGGACGCGAACACGGCCGTCACCAGGTAGAAGGGCAGCAGGTAGAGCAGCCCGCGTCCCTGGCGGCGGTTGTCCTGGTACATCCAGATGCCGATCAGGCCGCAGGCGAGGTAGAGATCGATCACCACCTGTGCCGTATCCGGGCGGCTCATCAACTGGGCGCCGAACTCAAGCAGCGGTTGTTCGCTGATGGACATGACATGGAGGGTATAGCCGCCGAAGGCGACCAGGGCGAGGAGAGCGGACAGGCGCGCAAGCATGGTGACGTCCTTGTTATGAGTTGAACGCGGACGATAGAACGGCTGCGTCGCCTGCGCAGCGGGCCGATTGTCGCAGCCGGGGGATCAGTCCAGCAGCAGGCCGGCGCGCTTGTACTTCGGCAGTTTTGCGACCACCAGTTGGTGAGAGCGAGTCAGCGCTGCGCGCAGCTCTTCATCGCCCACCGAAGGCGGCATGGCCAGGGTCACCCAGTGGGCGCGGGCGAGGTAGGGGGCCGGACGGATGCCGGGGCGGTCGACGTAGCCGAGGAACAGGTCGGCGTCCACCTTGAAGGCCAGGTCGCTGCCGAGGAAGTCGAGGATCGCGAACATCTTGTTCTCGGCCACCGAGAACACCCGGTTGCTGCCCCACTTGAGGTCTTCACGGGCGCCCGGCAGTTGCAGGCAGAAGGCGGCTATTTCATCGGCAGTCATGGGCGTTCCTTCAGGAGAGGCGATCCGGCGCGCCACGTTCGTCGACGCGCAGCAGGTAGAGGCCGAGCAGCATACCTGCCAGGGCCATGCCGGCGGCAACCATGAAGATGGCGCCGAAGCCGAACCCCGTGGCGATGACCCCCATCAGCGGCCCGGCGATGCCCAGCGCGAGGTCGAAGAACACCGCGTAGGCGCCCAGGGCCGAGCTGCGGCTGGAGGCGGGAATGCGCGAGATGGCCTCGACGCCCAGCGCCGGGTACACCAGCGACAGGCCGAAGCCGGTCAGCGCCGCCCCGCAGAGGGTCAGCCAGGGTTGCGGGGCGAGCCACAGCAGGAGCAGGCCGAGGCTTTCGATGCCCAGGCAGGCGATGGCCACCCGGTAGCCGCCACGGCTGTTGATGGCACCGGCGAACAGCAGCCGCGCACCGATGAAGGCGCAGCCGAAGGCGGTCAGGCACCAGGCGGCGCCGTCCCAGCCGCGGCTGGCGTAGTAGAGAGTGACGAAGGTGGCCAGGGTGCCGAAGCCGATGGAGCCCAGGGCCAGCGCCGTGCCGTTGGGGGCGATGCGCAGGAAGACGTTGCGAAATGGCAGGCGCACGCCCTGGACGATGGGGGCGGCTTCCTTGTTCCAGGCCAGTGCCAGGGCGCCGAGCCCGAGCAGGGCGATCAGCGCGCCCATGCTCCATAGCCCCATGCCCCCCACCATCAGCACCCCCAGTGGCGCGCCCAGGGCCACGGCGCCATAGGAGGCGATGCCATTCCAGGAGATGACCCGCGCCGTGTTCTCGGCACCGACCCGCCCGATGCCCCAGCTGATGGAGCCGGTGCCCACCAGGCCCTGGGCCACGCCGAGGGCGACGCGCCCGGCCAGCAGCAGCGCCATGCTCAGGGTGGGGAACTGCTGCAGCGAGGTGGAGGCCAGGGTCAGCACGCCACTCAGCGCACAGCCGGCGAGTCCGTAGAGCACGGCGCGCTTGGGCCCCTGGCGGTCGGCCACGGCGCCGGACACGGGCCGGGAGAGCAGGGTGGAGGCGTACTGGGTGCTGATGACGATGCCCGCCAGCACCGAGCCGTAGCCGAGGTCGTTGTGCACGTAACCCGGGAGCACGGCCAGCGGCAGGCCGATGCAGAGGAAGCTGATGAAGGTGAAGAAGACGATGGAGACGATCTGCAAGGTGACGGTGGTCGCAGACTGCTCGGCGGCACTCATGGGGGCTTGTCCGGGTGGGGCTGGGAGAGGCGCCATCATCGCGCAGCCTGGAGGTGGAAGAAAGCTAGCTAACTATCTGTCTTCCTCTCTCGAGCGCGGGCTTCAGATCGGCAGCAGCCCCTCTGCCTGGCAGGCCTCGGTCAGGTGCTCGATCCAGGCGCGCACGGCCGGCAGCATGCCGCGTCTATGGGTATAGACCGCCTGCAGGTTGCCGCCCGGCAGTTCCCAGCCCGGCAGCAGGCGCACCAGGGTGCCGGCTTCCAGCTCCTGCTGGCAGTTCATCTGCGGCAGCATGGTCATGCCCAGGCCCTGCAGCGCGGCGAGCTTGCGGATCTCGAAGTCCTCGATGCTCAGGCGCGCTTCCAGGACGATGTCACGTCGATTGCCGCGGCTGTCGCGCAGCAGGTAGTGCAGGCGGCGATCGGTCTCCAGGGCGCCGAGCGCCGGCAACCGGTGCAGGTCATCCGGGCCATTCAGGGTCACGCCCTCGAGCAGGCTTGGCGCGCATACCAGCATGGCGCGGGCGGGGCTCAGCTGGCGGCAGATCAGCGAGGGGTCCTCGTCGTCCTGTTCACGTACCCGCAGCGCCACGTCGACGCCTTCGTTGACCAGGTCGATGCGGCGGTTGCTCAGCATCACTTCCAGCTGCACCTGCGGGTAGCGCTGGAGGAAACTGGGGAACACATGGCGCAGGCGCATGCGCGCCACCTCGGTGGGGCAGGACACGCGGATGCGCCCGCGCGGTTCGCTGGTCAGCGAAGCCACGGCTTCGTCGGCCTGCTCGGCCTCCAGCAGCATCGCCTGGCAATGGCGCAGGTAGCGTTCGCCGACATCGGTCAGTGCCAGCTTGCGTGTGGTGCGCTGCAGCAGGCGGGCGCCGAGGCGGGTTTCCAGCTCGGCGATGCGCCGGGACAGGCGCGACTTGGGGATGCCCAGCAGGCGTCCGGCCGCAGCGAAGCCGCCGTGCTCGACGACTTTGGCGAAGTAGAAGAGGTCGTTGAGGTCTTGCATGAATGTCGTCCTGTGGAAGGGACGAACTATGGCATCGGCGGGGAATCGCGCGCCACGGATTTCATCGACGGGACAATCGCGCGCGGCTGCACACGGCGCCCACCGCGGGTGTATCGTGGAGCGTCGCCGGCACTTCGCCCGGCCGGTCCCCTGCCATCACGGAGTCAGCACCCATGTCCTTGTCCATGTACGAGGCTTCCATCCCGGTCTTCACCCGCATGCTCGGCAACCTCTCCGCCATCCTCGAAAAAGCTGCCGCCCATGCCGAGGCGCAAGGCATCGATCCGGGGGTATTCATCTCCGCGCGCCTGGCGCCGGACATGTTCCCCCTGGCGCGCCAGGTACAGATCGCCACCGACTCGGCGAAAGGCTGCGCGGCCCGCCTCGCGCAGCTGGAAGTGCCGTCCTTCGCCGATACCGAGGCGAGCTTCCCGGAATTGCAGGAGCGCATCGCGCGCACCCTTGGCCTCATCCGCGAGATCCGCCCGGAGCAGCTCGAGGGCAGTGCGGCGCGCACCGTGGTGCTGAAGATGCGCGGCAACGAGATCAGCTTCACCGGGCAGGACTTCCTGCTCAATTTCTCCCTGCCGAATTTCTATTTCCACCTCACCACCGCCTACAACATCCTGCGCCACAACGGCGTGAAGATCGGCAAGATGGATTTCCTCGGCGGCATCTGACGGCTGCCCCCGCGCCACGCGCCTGTGGCGCGATCCATGCAACGCGAGTAGCGCCGGCGGAGTGGTCCGTCGGCGTTGCCGGCTCAAGGAACGAAGCAAGGCGCAATTGATGGCAGGCACGCCCGATTCCTGAACCTGGAACGGAAGGTGAGCACCATGTTGGTTCGTCTTTCTGCAGTACTGGCCCTGGCGTCGCTGCTGGTGGCGCTCCCCGTATTCGGCGCACAGGCGGTCGGCGTGCATCGCCTGGTCCTCACCGATCCGGTGGACGAGCAGCGCGAGATGAGCGCGGTCGCCTTCTACCCGGCAGCGGGTGAGCCCACGCTTACCGAGCTCGGCCTATACCAGGTCGACGCCGGCCTGGATGCCCCCATCGCCGGCGGCCGTTTCCCGCTGGTGCTGCTGTCGCACGGCAACGGCGGCTCGCCCCTGGCCCACCACGACCTGGCCACCGCACTGGCGCGGCGTGGGTTCGTCGTGCTGGCGGTGCTGCACACCGGTGACAACTACAAGGACCAGAGCCGCAGCGGCACCCTGAGCAACCTCTACGGGCGCCCGCTGCAGCTGACCGCCGCCATCGACGCCGCCGAGCAGGACCCGGTGCTGGCCGGCAGCCTGGATACCGAGCGGGTCGGGGTGATCGGCTACTCGGCCGGTGGCGAGACGGCGCTGATCCTCGCCGGCGCGCAGCCCGAGCCCGAACGCCTGCGCGCCTACTGCCGGCAGTGGCCCGAAGACAGCGACGCCTGCGGGCATGCCGGCGAACTGATCTCCGACCGCGACGACCTTGAAGCCATCGCCGATTCACGGGTCAGAGCGCTGATGCTGATGGCGCCGCTGGGCCTGATGTTCGGCCGCAAGGAACTGGAGCCGGTGCAGGTGCCGGTGCTGCTCTATTCCGGCGACGACGACCGCACCCTGCAGCTGGAGCAGAACGCCGGCGCCCTGCAGCGCAGGCTGCCGAACCCGCCGGATTTCCGCCTGCTTCCAGGGGCGGGGCACTTCGTGTTCATGGCGCCGTGCTCGGCCGAGATGGACGCCATGCTGCCGCAGCTGTGCCAGGACGCCGAGGGTGTCGACCGGGTCGCCATCCACCGCGAGCTGAACGCCGAGGCGGTGCGCTTCTTCACCCAGACCCTGAGCGACCTGCAGACCTCATCGCGCTGAGGCGCCGTTTCGTCTCATGGATGGGACGGTGCATCGCATTTTTGCCGACTAATAAGGCTTTCGCTTCGTGGATAGGATTCTCCCCACTTCGATCACATCCGGTGATCGCCAGATCAGGGGATACCCATGAAACTTCTGCACCTCGATTCCAGCATCCTCGGCGACGCCTCCGCCTCCCGCCAACTGAGCCGCGCCGTGGTGCAGGCCTGGCAGGCCGCCCATGCCGGCGTCCAGCTCAGCTACCGTGACCTCGCCACCGACGCCTACGCCCACCTTTCCGCTGCCAGCCTGGTGGCCGGCGGGACCCCGGCGGAACTGCGCGACGCTGCGCAGAAGGCCGAGGTGAAGCTGGCCGAGGAAACCCTCGCCGAATTCCTCGCCGCCGACGCCATCGTCATCGGTGCGCCGATGTACAACTTCACCGTGCCGACCCAGCTCAAGGCCTGGATCGACCGCATCGCCGTCGCCGGCAAGACCTTCGCCTATGACGAGAACGGCCCCAAGGGCCTCGCCGGTGGCAAGAAGGTGGTGATCGTCTCCACCGCCGGTGGCATCCATGCCGGCCAGCCCAGCGGCCAGGCCCATGAGGCCTACCTGGTGCAGGTGCTGAACTTCCTCGGCATCACCGACATCGAGATCGTCCGTGCCGAAGGCCTGGCCTACGGTGAAGACCCCCGCGCCAACGCCATCAAGGGCGCCCAGCAGCGCATCGGCGAGCTGTTCGTCGCCGCCTGAGCCCGCTGAAAACACGAAGCCCCGCATGTGCGGGGCTTCGTCGTTTCTGAAGGCTTGTCGTCAGCGGCGGACCTGTTTCAGCGTCTCGGCGATGAGGAAGGCCAGCTCCAGCGACTGGTCGGCGTTCAGGCGCGGGTCGCAGTGGGTGTGGTAGCGGTCGGAGAGGCCGTCCTCGGTGATCGGACGGGCGCCGCCGATGCATTCGGTGACGTTCTGCCCGGTCATCTCGATGTGGATGCCGCCGGCATGGCTGCCCTCGGCCTGGTGCACCTGGAAGAACTGCTTCACCTCGGAAAGGATGATGGCGAAGTCGCGGGTCTTGTAGCCGCTGGAGGCCTTGATGGTGTTGCCGTGCATCGGGTCCGAGCTCCACAGCACCTTGCGGCCTTCGGCCTGCACGGTGCGGATCAGCCGCGGCAGGTGCTCGCCGACCTTCTCGGCCCCCATGCGCACGATGAGGTTGAGTCGGCCCGGGTCGTTGTCCGGGTTGAGGATGTCGATCAGGCGGATCAGGTCTTCGCTCGGCATGCTCGGGCCGACCTTGACGCCGATGGGGTTGCCGACGCCGCGCAGGAACTCGACGTGGGCGCCGTCCAGCTGGCGGGTGCGGTCGCCGATCCAGAGCATGTGGGCGGAGCAGTCGTACCAGCCGCCGGTGAGGCTGTCGCGGCGCACGAAGGCCTGTTCGTAGTTCAGCAGCAGCGCTTCGTGGGCGGTGAAGAAGCTCGCCTCGCGCAGTTGCGGGGCGCTGTCCAGGCCGCAGGCGCGCATGAAGGCCAGGGTCTCGTCGATGCGGTCGGCGAGCTGGCTGTACTTCTCCGTCAGCGCCGAGTTGGCGATGAAGTCGAGGTTCCACTGGTGCACCTGGTGCACGTCGGCGAAGCCGCCCTGAGCGAAGGCGCGCAGCAGGTTGAGGCTGGCGGTGGACTGGTGGTAGGCCTGCAGCAGGCGCTCCGGGTCCGGTGCGCGGCTGGCGGCGTCGAAGCCGATGCCGTTGACGATGTCGCCCCGGTAGGCGGGCAGGGTGACGCCGCCGATGGTCTCGTCATCGGCCGAGCGCGGCTTGGCGAACTGGCCGGCCATGCGCCCCACCTTCACCACCGGGCAGCCGGCGGCGAAGGTCATGACGATGGCCATCTGCAGCAGCACCTTGAAGGTGTCGCGGATCTTCGCGGCGGAGAACTCGGCGAAGCTCTCCGCGCAATCGCCCCCTTGGAGGAGGAAGGCGCGGCCTTCGGTGACTTCGCTGAACTGGCGGCGCAGCTCGCGTGCCTCGCCGGCGAACACCAGGGGCGGGTAGCTGGCCAGGGTCTGCTCGACCTGGGCCAGGCGCGCGGCGTCCGGGTAGGTCGGCTGTTGCAGGATCGGCTTGGTTCTCCAGCTTTCCGGGCTCCAGTCTGCGCTGGACGACAAGTTGCTCATCAGGGTCTCGATCAGGGCTGTGTGGCGGATGGCGCATGGTAACCGAAAGGCCTCGCGCTGCCAGCGCTTCAGGCACGCCAGGCGAGCAGCACGCCGCAGAGGCACAGCAAGAGGTGGATGGCGGTGCGGAAGTACCGTTCGGCCACGCGGTGGTGCAGCCACTCGCCCGCCAGCACGCCGATGGCCAGCAGCGGCAGGTAGAGCGCCAGGTGGGGCAGGGCGGGCACCAGGCGGCCGTCCACCAGGAAGGCCAGGCTGAGCAGGCCGTTGAGGCCGAGCCAGACGCAGGCGAGGGTGGCCCGCAGGCGCGCCTTGCCCAGGGGTGTCGCGGCCAGCGCGTAGACCAGCAACGGGCCACCCGAGGCGAACAGGCCGTGGCAGAGGCCGCCGGCGCCGATCTGCAGGCGGGTCATCCAGAGGGGCGTGCGGCCCCGGGGACGCTCGTGCCTCTGCCGCCACAGCTCGCGCAGGGCGAACCCGAGGATCAGCACGCCGAAGCCCCGCTTCAGCGCGCCGCCATCGAGCCAGGGCAGCAGGGCGTAGCCGAGCAGGGTGCCGACGAGCATGGCCGGCAGGATGCCGCCCAGCAGCAGCGGCCAGTCCGCCAGGTGCCGGTAGCGCCAGGCGAGGTAGCCGCTCATCAGCAGGTTCAGCGGCACCAGCACCGGCAGCAACCGGTCGATCGGCAGCAGCAGGGCGCCGAGGGACAGGGCGACCACCGTGCTGCCGAAGCCGGTGACGGCTTCCAGGCCATAGGCGAAGAGGATGAACAGGCCCAGCCAGAGCCAGGCATCGCCGGCCACCTCAGGCCAGCGCGGGGGCGTCGGCGGGCTGTTCGCGCAGGTCGCGGCGCAGCTCGTCGATATGCCGCTTCACGCGGCTGCGGTAGCTGTCCTTGTGCACGTAGTAGGCCATGCGCTCCAGCTCCAGGTAGGCGTAGCCGCCATCCAGGCGCTGCCCGGCGCGCTCGGCCTTGAGGCGACGCAAGCCTGCGGCCGAGGCGCTGCCGGCCCGGCACTGGCGGATGAACAGCGCCACCAGCTCGGCCTGCTCGGCGCGGCCCTGCCAGCCGAGGCCCGACGCTTCCACCATGCCCATCATGAACAGGTCGTCGTACTGCGGATGGAAGATGTTCAGGTACAGCTGCGGGGCCCCGGCGCGCTCGGGCCAGTTCAGCTCCTCGCGGGCGATGAAGGGGTAGTCCAGCTTGTAGCCCGTGGCCTGGAGGATGAGGTCGTAGTCCGCCCGGCTGCCGTCGCAGAACACCACCTGGCGGCCTTCGACGCTGGCCAGGTCGGGCCGCGCCCTGATGTCCCCGTGGCCGAGGTGGTGCAGCACCAGGGAGTTCACCACCGGGTGGGATTCGTAGAGGCGGTAGTCCGGGTCGGGCAGGCCGTAGTCGGAGGGCTTGCCGATGAGGGCGCGGATCAGGGCGCCGTCGATGCGCTGCTTGAGCGGGCGTGGCAGCTTCACCGCGCCGCCGAAGGTGTCGATGGGGCGGCCGAGGAGGAACTTGGGCAGGAAGTAGTAGCCACGGCGTACCGAGATGTCGACCGAGCGGGCGCGGTGCACGGCATCGACGGCGATGTCGCAGGCCGAGTTGCCGCAGCCGATCACCAGCACGCGCTTGCCCTCGAACAGCGCCGGGGAGCGGTAGTCGGCCGAATGCAGCAGCTCGCCGTCGAAGCGGCCGGGCAGCTCCGGCTGGTTGGGCGCATGCAGGGTGCCGTTGGCGATGAGCACGCCATCCACCTGCCATTCGCGGCGTTCGCCGTTGCGCTCGCTGGTGAGCTTCCAGCCCTTGTCCTGGCGCTCCAGCGACTGGACGCGGGTACCGAACTGGTAGTGCTCGCGCAGGCCGAAATGCCCGGCGTAATCGCGGAAGTAGCGACGCATCTCGCTGTGGTGCGGGTAGGGCGCCACGTCGTCGGCCATCGGGAATTCGCTGAACTCGGTGGTGCGCTTGGAGGAGATCAGGTGCGCGGACTCGTACATGGTGCTGTGGGGGTTGTCGATGTCCCAGAGCCCGCCCACGTCATCGTGCAATTCGAAGCCGACGAAGGGGATTCCATGCTTCTGCAACTGGCGGGCCGCGCAAAGGCCCATGGGGCCGGCGCCGATGATGGCGTACATGAGTGGGATGCACCTCTTGGCTGTTATTCTTCTCGGGTTTTTTCGGGCAGCGGCTGGCGGGTCCTGCGGCGTGCCCGGATTATGGCGAGGTGAGGGCACCTCGCTTCAATGGCAAACGGCGCCTTTGTGGCGTGCTCCTGGTGCGAAATGTCACGGGGGCGGATTGGGGAGTGGTGATGCGCGAGGAGCGTTTGCTGGCGGAGGTGCATGACGAGTTCGGCGTCATCCGCGTGCTGGAAGTGGGTGAGTACCGGTTTCTCGAATTCGGCGAGGCGGTGGAGCAGAGCTGCGTCTTCACGGCCGATCCTTCCTGGCTGGAGTACGACTACACCCGTGCCATGCTGCTGGGCGCGCTGTGCCACGAGTACCCGGAGAGCGCACTGTTCCTCGGCCTGGGAGCCGGCACCCTGACCCAGGCGTGCATGAAGTTCCTGCCGCTGGACGATGTGGAAGTGGTCGAGCTGCGTCCCGAGGTGCCGCGCCTGGCCATGGAATACCTCGGCCTCGACGACGACCCGCGCCTCACGGTGCGCATCGGCGATGCCCTGGATTTGCTGGACAGCGCCGAGACCGCCGACCTGATCTTCGTCGATCTCTACACCGACACCGGCCCCGGCGTCGGCCACCTCGCCTGGCGCTTCCTGGAAAACTGCCAGAAGCGCCTCAACCCCGGTGGCTGGCTGGTGATCAACCAGTGGGCCGGCAACGACGGTCGTCCGCTGGGCGCTGCCCTGCTGCGCGGGTTGTACCACCGGCATTACTGGGAGTGCCCGGTGAAGGAGGGCAACGTCATCCTCATCGTCCCCGCCGATCTCGAGCAGACGCTGGACATCGAGGCCCTGGCCGCCCGCTGCGACGCCTTGGCGCCGCGCCTGGGCTACTCGCTGCAACCCCTGCTGGATGTGCTGCGCCCGGCGACCTGATCGCCCGGGTCGATCTCGACCGTCTTCGCGAAACCTTCCAGTGCCTGGGCGGCTTCGTGCGGCCTGGCTTGCAGCAGGCCGTGCGGGGCCTCCAGCCGCAGGCAGCGAAAGTCCCCTGGATACCCTTCGATGAGCCGGACAGCATCCGCTGGCACCAGCCGATCCTCCGCCGCCTGCAGGTACAGCAGCGGCACCTGGATTCGCTGCAGCTGCCCGGCGGCATCCACATCCAGCACCGCGCGCAGCCGGGCCTGCAGGGTCGCCGATGGCAACGGCGCCAGTGCGTCGGCCAGTGCCTGGTCAAGGGCCGGGGTGGCGAACCGGCCCAGCAGCAACCGGCTCAACAGGGCGCGGGGAGCCAGCCGGGGAGACACAAGCGGCAGCAGGCCGCTCAACCACGCGAGGCCCGGGCGAGGGTTGCGGACGAAGGTGCAGCAGAGCACCAGGCCCAGCAGCCCGGCGGGGCGTTCGGCCGCGAGGCTGACGGCGATGGGCCCGGAGAAGGATTCGCCGAGCAGGATGAACGGCCTGCCAACGGGCAGTTGCTGCCGGACTTGCTCCATCAATGGCGCATAGCCCAGTGGTTGCTCCGGCGGATAGCGCACGACCTGCGTGTGCAGGTCGTTGCCCAGTGCGTGGATCAGGGGAGCGAACAGCTTGCCGCTGCCGTCCATGCCCGGCAGCAGCACCAGCGTGATTCCCGACAGCTTCAGCGCCCCTTGAACTCGCCCGGGCGGCGTTCGAGCATCGCCCGGACGCCTTCCTGGGCATCTTCGGAGCCCAGCAGGCGCTTGGCGACCACCGACAGGTTGCGGGCGGCCGCCTCTTCGCCTTCGCTCACCGTCTGGCGCGCGGACGCGAGGGTGGCCTGGATGCCGAGGGGGGCCTGGGCGGCAACCCGTTCGGCCAGCCAGAGCGCACGGGGCATCAGCTCTTCACTGGCCAGTACCTCTTGCACCAGGCCCAGGCGATAGGCCTCGTGGGCGTCGAACTCGTCGCCGGTGAGCAGCCAGCGCATGGCATTGCCCCAGCCGGCGGCCTGGTGCAGGCGCAAGGTGGCACCGGCGAACGGGAAGATGCCGCGCTGCACCTCCATTTGCGCGAAACGGGTGTTGCTGGCGCAGAGGTTGATGTCGGCGGCCAGCATCAGCTCGATGCCGATGGTGAAGCAGTAGCCCTGTACGGCCAGGATCAGTGGCTTGGAAAGGCGCTCGCCACCGAAGGTGCCCCAGGGGTCGACCGCGCCCTGCGGCAATTGCCAGCCGTTCCTGAAGGTCTCGGCGACGTTGGCCAGGTCCAGCCCCGCGGTGAAGTGCTCGCCATGGGCGAAGACCAGCGCGCAGCGCGCGTCGTCATCGCGCTCGTATTCGCCCAGTGCCGTGACCAGGTCATCGAGCATCGCCTGGTCGAAGGCATTGCGCTTGGCGGTACGGTCCAGTCCGAGCAGCAGGACGTGGCCGCGTTTTTCACGGCTAACGCGGCCAGGGGTGGCTTGGGTCATGGGTGTGTCCTTTGGCGTAGAGGGGCGGGGGCTTGGAGGATATAGCCGGGGCGTCGGTCGTTGTCCACGAGGGAATGACCGTCCGGCGGCGTTGATGACGAACATGTGAAAAACACGCGCGACGGTCAGCTTTTTCCGGTATGATTCGCGCCGGCCATAACCGGCCCCGTTCAGGAACTGCATTTTTCGAGGCATTCGCCTTCGGCTGCACCGTCCGCTTCGCGGACTACCCTTGACGTTACATCCATATCAATAAGCAACTCGCAAATTCTCTCCCAGGCTGCCAGGGTGACCCACAAGGTCTTTCGGCATATGCAGCTCTGGGATTTGGGTCTTTGCGGATGCACATGAGGCAGACCCATGACCCAGGATATCGGCGGATTCGCCGCGCTCGGACTTCATCCCAACGTTCTCGCAGCCATCTCGGCTGTTGGCTATGAAGAGCCATCTCCCATCCAGGCCCAGTCGATTCCGGTGATCCTCGCCGGCCACGACATGATTGGCCAGGCCCAGACCGGTACCGGCAAGACAGCAGCCTTCGCGCTGCCCATCCTCTCCCGTATCGATCCGGCCAAACGCGAGCCGCAGGCGCTGATCCTGGCACCGACCCGCGAGCTCGCACTGCAAGTCGCCACCGCTTTCGAAACCTACGCCAAGCAGATGCCCGGCCTGAACGTGGTCGCCGTCTATGGCGGCGCGCCCATGGGCCCGCAGCTCAAGGCCCTGCGCCAGGGCGCCCAGGTGATCGTGGCCACCCCCGGCCGCCTGTGCGACCACCTGCGCCGTGACGAGCAGATGCTCGCCACCGTGCAGCAACTGGTCCTGGACGAAGCGGACGAAATGCTCAAGCTCGGCTTCATGGACGACCTGGAAGTGATCTTCCAGGCCCTGCCGGAAAGCCGTCAGAGCGTGCTGTTCTCCGCCACCCTGCCGCCGTCGATCCGTTCGATCGCCGAGCGTCACCTGAAAGAGCCGCAGCACGTCAAGATCGCCGCCAAGACCCAGACCGTGGCCCGCATCGAGCAGGCTCACCTGATGGTCCACGCCGACCAGAAGGTCGGTGCCGTGCTGCGCCTGCTGGAAGTCGAGGAATTCGACGCCCTGATCGCCTTCGTGCGCACCAAGCAGGCCACCCTGGACCTGGCCTCCGCCCTGGAAGCCAAGGGCTACAAGGCCGCTGCGCTGAACGGCGACATCGCCCAGAACCAGCGTGAGCGCGTGATCGAGTCCCTCAAGGACGGCCGCCTGGACATCGTCGTCGCCACCGACGTCGCTGCCCGTGGTATCGACGTGCCGCGCATCACCCACGTGGTGAACGTGGACATGCCGTACGACCCCGAGTCCTACGTGCACCGTATCGGCCGTACCGGCCGTGCCGGTCGCGATGGTCGTGCGCTGCTGCTGGTCACCCCGCGCGAGCGTCGCATGCTGCAGGTGATCGAGCGCGTGACCAACCAGAAGGTCGCCGAAGTCCGTCTGCCCAACGCCCAGCAGGTGCTGGACGCGCGCATCAAGAAGCTGACCGCCAGCCTCGCGCCCCTGGTGGCCGATGCCGAGGCCAGCCATGGCGAATTGCTGGATCGCCTGATCGCCGACATCGGCTGCAGCCCGCGTGCCCTGGCCGCGGCGCTGCTGCGCAAGGCCACCAACGGCCAGGCGCTGAACCTCGCCGACGTCGAGCGTGAGCAGCCGCTGGTGCCGAGCGCCTCCCAGCCGCGCGAGCGTCGCGAGCGTGATGGCGAGCGCAGCAGTGAGCGTAGCGAGTACCGCGAGCGTCGTGCTCCGCTGCCGCTGACCGAAGGCCGCGTGCGTTGCCGCACCGCGCTGGGAACTCGCGACGGCATCGCCGCGAAGAACCTGCTCGGCGCCATCCTCAACGAGGGTGGCCTGGCACGTGACGCCATCGGTCGCATCCAGATCCGCGAGACCTTCAGCCTGATCGAGTTGCCGGAAGACGGTCTTGATCGCCTGCTGGGCAAGCTCAAGGACACCCGCGTCGCGGGCAAGTCCCTGAAGCTGCGCCGCTATCGCGAAGACTGATCAGCGCCTGACGAAAAAGCCCCGCAATAGCGGGGCTTTTTTATGGGCGGTGGTTGGGTGGTTGGCTCTGTCTGTGGCGATTCGAGCTAAGGACCCGACAGGATGGGCTCGTGCCGTAGGGTGTGCCGTGCGCACCGCCGCACGGTGCTTCCGGCGAGCACCAGGTGTGCGCAGCACACCCTACGTCCGCAGCTAGTGGCGGCTGCATGAGCCGAGATCCCCAAAAAGCCAGGGGGAGGGTGTCTGCTTGACCAAAGCTACAGGGCCGCCCTCGGTGCGCCCGGGGCCTCAACCGAACCTGTAGATATCCATCCCCAGCGCGCCGAGGGTGAAGCCGCTGTGCTCCACCTTGAAATCACCGCCGGCGCCCCGGGCGAAGTACAGCGGCAGCAGGTGTTCGTCGCTGGGGTGGCTGCGGCGGGCGTGGGGTGCCAGGGCGCGGTAGTCGTGCAGGGCTTCCTCCTCGCAAGTCTCCAGGCGCTCGACCATCCAGTTGCGGAATTCCAGGGCCCAGGGCGTGATCACCTCCGGTCCGGCGCGCCAGTTCAGCTCGCCCAGGTTGTGGGTGATGCTGCCGGAGCCGATCAGCAGCACGCCGCGTTCGCGCAGGGCGGCCAGTGCGCGACCGACGCGGGTCTGGAAGGCTGGGCCGAGACGGCTGGGCAGGGACAGCTGCAGCACCGGGATATCCGCCTCGGGGTACATCAGCGACAGCGGAACCCAGACGCCATGGTCCATCGGGCGCTGCGTGTCGATGGCGGCGTCCAGGCCGTGTTCGCGCAGCAGTCGCTGCACATCGGCGGCCAGCGCCGGGGCGCCGTGGGCCGGGTACTGCACTGCGTAGAGTTCGGGCGGGAAGCCGTAGAAGTCGTGCCAGGTTTCCAGCTGTGTGCCTCCGCTGATCGCCAGGCGTTCGCTTTCCCAGTGGGCCGAGACCACCAGGATCGCTTCCGGTCGCGGCAGCTCGCGGGCCAGGCGTGCGAGCGCGGGGCCGCTGGCACCGGGTTCGAGGGCGAGCATCGGGGAGCCGTGGGAGATGAAAAGACTGGGTAGCATCGGGCACTTCCTCCGTTAGGATGAGCGCCATATTCGGGGCTGGACGTATCGACATCCAGCATAAATTCTTGAGTGTTCCTATCGAATCGGCAGGTGGATTGTGCACGAGAGTTTCTGGCAGGACAGATGGGCCAACGACCAGATCGGTTTTCATCTGGATGAGGTCAACCCTTACCTGCAGCAGTATTGGTCGTCGCTGGGCCTGGCCCAGGGCTCGCGGGTGCTGGTGCCGCTGTGCGGCAAGAGCCTGGACCTGGTCTGGCTGGCTGCACGGGGCCATCGGGTGCTGGGTGTGGAGCTGGCAGAGAAGGCGGTGACGGACTTCTTCGAAGAGCAGGGCCTGGTGCCCGAGGTGAGCGAGGAGGGTGCCTTGCGCCGTTACCGCGCGGGCGGCATCGACATCCTCCAGGGGGATTTCTTCGCCCTGGATGCGCAGGAGGTCGCGGACTGTGGCGGGCTCTACGACCGCGCCGCGCTCATCGCCCTGCCGCCGGAGATGCGCGAGCGCTATGTGGCGCATCTGGGCACGATTCTCCCGGCTCGCTGCGAAGGGCTGATGGTGACCCTGGAATATGACCAGCAGCGCCTCGACGGCCCGCCGTTCTCGGTGTCGGAGGCGGAGGTGCGCCAGCGCTTCGAGCCCCTCTGGAGCGTGGCGCTGCTGGAGCGCCAGGACGTGCTGGAGAAGAACTGGAAGTTCGCCTCCCGTGGGCTGGACGCGCTGTTCGAGCCGGTGTTCCGCTTGCACCGGTCCTAGCGGTTTATTGCGGGCATGAAAAAGGCGGCCGATTGGCCGCCTTTTTCGTGGGGCGTGAATCAGCCGCGGCGGCGCAGGGCCTCGATGCGGTCTTCCAGGGGCGGGTGGCTCATCAGCAGGCCGGCGAGGCCGTTCTTCAGGCCGCCGTTGATGCCGAAGGCGGTGAGGCTGTCGGGCATCTGCACCGGCACGCCCTGTTCCGCACGCAGGCGCTGCAGGGCACCGATCATGGCGTTGGTGCCGGCCAGTTGGGCACCGGCTTCGTCGGCGCGGTATTCGCGTTTGCGCGAGAACCACATGACGATGATGCTGGCGAGGATGCCCAGGACCAGTTCGGCGAAGATGGTCGCCACGAAGTAACCGATACCGTGGCCTTCCTCGTTCTTCAGGATCACCTTGTCGACGAAGTTGCCGAAGATGCGCGCGAAGAACATCACGAAGGTGTTCACCACGCCCTGCACCAGCGCCAGGGTGACCATGTCACCGTTGGCCACGTGGCCGATCTCGTGGGCCAGCACGGCTTTCACCTCATCGGGCGAGAAGCGCTCCAGCAGGCCCTGGCTCACGGCGACCAGGGCGTCGTTGCGGTTCCAGCCGGTGGCGAAGGCGTTGGCCTCGTAGGCGGGGAAGATGCCGACTTCCGGCATCTTGATGCCGGCTTCGCGGGAAAGTTGCTCCACGGTCTGCAGCAGCCACTGCTCGTGGCGGGTGCGGGGTTGGGTGATGATTTCGGTGCCGGTGCTCATCTTCGCCATCCATTTGGAGATGAACAGCGAGACCAGGGAGCCGGCGAAGCCGAATACGGCACAGAACACCAGCAGGCTGCCGTAATTCTGGCCAGTGAAGCGGTCTACGCCCAGCAGTTTCAGGGTGATGCTGGCGATCACCAGGACTGCGAGGTTGGTGGCCACGAACAACAGGATGCGCATCATGGTTAAAGCGGTCTCCTCAGGGAAAGACGGTGTAATGCGGGGTTATATAAGGTGCGCCAGATGCCTATTCAACCTGGGCTCTATTTCAAACTGTGTCGCCTGTCGTGCCGCCGGCCCCGACGAAGAGCAGCCGGGTGAGGCGGGCGGTGCGTTCGCCGTTGCGGCTGGCCAGGGCCTCGCGCAGCTGGTGGGCGAGGGTGGCGTGGACGCGGCGTACGCTGGGGGGCAGTTCATCGTCGCTGCGCACGGCATGGGGCAGGGTGCGGGACAGGCGCAGGAAGCCCTTCTCGCTGAGTACGGCCTGGTCCAGCGCCTCGTAGCGAATGGTGCTTTCGTAGCGGATGTAGCCCTCCTCGGCCAGCCAGATCAGGGCGCCCAGGCAGCCCTGGTGGCGTTTGCTGGGGAGGCCGAACTCGTCGGGCTCCTCGTGGCCGATGAGGTCCTCGATATAGAGGGCGACCTTGCGCGGAAAGGCTTGGTAGAGCATCAGCATGCCCGCCGCGCAGTCCTTGTAGAAATCGTCGATCTGCAGGTCCATGGTCACAGCGCCCTGGCGATCAGTGAGGTGGGGAGCAGCGGCAGCAGGCGGCCGATCAGGGCCCAGGGCCAGCCGGGCACATAGGCGCTGCGAGTGCGTTTCTCGATGTGTCGGGCGATCAGTTCGGCGCCGCGCTCGACACCGATGAGGAAGGGGCGGGGGCCGGCATCCTGGTTGATCGGCGTGTCGATGTAGCCGGGCAGGATGAGAGTGGTGTCGATGGGGCTGCGGTGCAGCTCCAGCTCCAGCGATTCCATGTAGCTGATCAGCCCGGCCTTGCTCGCCGAGTAGCCGGCGGTGGCGGGCAGCCCGCGCTTGCCGGCCACCGAAGCGATGGCGACGAGGTGGCCGTGGCCCTGTTCGCGGAACAGCTCGGTGGCGGCATCCAGGCAGGCGATGGCGCCGAGCAGGTTGGTCTCCAGGGTCTGTCGGTAGCGCTCGAAGCGGCCGCTGCCGGCCTTGCCCGCCAGGCCAATGCCGGCGTTGGCGATCAGCCCGTCGAGGCCGCCCAGGGCATTCTGCGCCAGGCCTACGGCGTCCTTGCACGCGGCATGGTCGGTGACGTCCAGCGGCAGCACGACGAGGGTGCGGCCGTACTGGCTGCGCAGTTCCTCGGCCAACTGCTGCAGGGTCTCCTCGCGGCGTGCGGCGAGGGCTAGGTCATACCCCTGGCTGGCGAGGCGCCGGGCCAGGGCCATGCCGATGCCGGAGCTGGCACCGGTGAGCAGGTAGCGTCTGGCCTGGCCCATGCTGGCGTTCCTTACTGGCGATAGGACTTGAGGAAGTTGCCGATGCGGCCGATGGCCTGCTCCAGGTCGTCGACGCGGGGCAGGGTGACCACGCGGAAGTGGTCCGGCCACGGCCAGTTGAAGGCGGTGCCCTGGACGATCAGCAGTTTCTCGGAGAGCAGCAGGTCGAGGACGAACTTCTCGTCGTTGACGATGGGGCAGACCTTCGGGTCGATGCGCGGGAAGGCGTAGAGCGCGCCCATGGGCTTGACGCAGCTGACGCCGGGAATGTCGTTGAGCAGTTCCCAGGTGCGGTTGCGCTGTTCCAGCAGGCGGCCGTTGGGCAGGACCAGGTCGTTGATGCTCTGGTAGCCGCCGAGGGCGGTCTGGATGGCGTGCTGGCTCGGCACGTTGGCGCACAGGCGCATGTTGGCGAGGATGTCGATGCCTTCGATGTAGCTCTGCGCGCGCTGCTTGGGCCCGGAGATGGCGACCCAGCCGGAGCGGAAGCCGGCCACGCGGTAGGACTTGGACAGGCCGTTGAAGGTCAGGCAGAGCACGTCCGGCGCCAGGGAGGCGGTGGAGATGTGCACGGCTTCGTCGTAGAGGATCTTGTCGTAGATCTCGTCGGAGAACAGCACCAGGTTGTGCTGGCGGGCCAGTTCGACCATCCCCTCCAGCAGCTCCCTGGAGTACACGGCGCCGGTGGGGTTGTTGGGGTTGATGATCACCATGGCCTTGGTGTTCGGGGTGATCTTGGCCTTGATGTCTTCGAGGTCGGGGAACCAGTCGGCCTGCTCGTCGCACAGGTAATGCACCGGCTTGCCGCCGGCCAGGCTCACGGCGGCGGTCCACAGCGGGTAGTCGGGCGCCGGGATCAGCACCTCGTCACCGTTGTTGAGCAGCGCCTGCATGCACATGACGATCAGCTCGGACACGCCGTTGCCGAGGTAGATGTCCTCGATGCCGATGCCGTCCACCTGCTTCTGCTGGTAGTACTGCATCACCGCCTTGCGTGCGCTGAACAGCCCCTTGGAGTCGCTGTAGCCCTGGGCGGTCGGCAGGTTGCGGATCACGTCCTGGAGGATTTCCTCGGGGGCTTCGAAACCGAACGGCGCCGGGTTGCCGATGTTCAGCTTGAGGATGCGGTGGCCTTCCTCTTCCAGGCGTTTGGCGTGCTTGAGCACGGGCCCGCGGATGTCGTAGCAGACGTTGGCGAGCTTGTTCGATTTGCTGACCTGCATGGTGGTTCGTGTCCCGATCTGAGGAAACTGCGCCTTGGCAGCCTGTAACGCCGCTGCCAGACTGGCGTCTAAAGCCACGCATGATACGTGCGGCCCGATGACCGGAAAAGGTACTGGTCGGGCTTTTTTCCGTAGCCGAGGTGACCCATGGAAAAGCTGGACAAACCCCTTGAATCCTGGCGTGAAGAGCTGAGCGAAACCCAGTTCCACGTCTGTCGCCTGGGGGGCACCGAACGTCCCTTCACCGGTGAGTACAACGGCACCAAGACGCCGGGCATCTACCATTGCTCCTGCTGCGGCGCGGCGCTGTTCGACTCCGATGCCAAGTACGACTCCGGCAGTGGCTGGCCGAGCTATTTCCAGCCGGTGGACGGCAGTGCGATCGAGGAGAAGGAGGACTTCAGCCACGGCATGCACCGTATCGAGGTGCGCTGCGCCCGTTGCGAAGCGCACCTGGGCCATGTGTTCCCGGATGGCCCGCGCCCGACCGGCCTGCGCTACTGCATCAATTCGGTGTCGCTGAAGCTGGTTCCTCGCGAAGCCTGATCGAGTGGGCCCGCCCGATGCGCGGGCCTTTTTCATTGCAATTAAATTGCACGCAATTCAATTGCGAGCTATTTTGTCGCCGTCATCCCCCAATCGCAGGCACATCACATGAGCGCGAAGCTTTTCGATATCCCCGTCACCACCATCAAGGGCGAGCAGAAGACGCTGGCCGATTTCGGCGGCAAGGCCGTGCTGGTGGTCAACACCGCGAGCAAGTGCGGCTTCACCCCGCAGTACAAGGGCCTTGAGAGCATCTGGCAGCAATACAAGGACAAGGGCCTGGTGGTGCTCGGCTTCCCCTGCAACCAGTTCGGCAAGCAGGAGCCGGGTGACGAGGGCGCCATCTCCGAGTTCTGCGAGCTGAACTTCGGCGTCAGCTTCCCGCTGTTCAAGAAGATCGACGTCAACGGTGCCGACGCCCACCCGCTCTATGTCGAGCTGAAGAACCGCGCGCCGGGCCTCCTGGGCAGCAAGGGCATCAAGTGGAACTTCACCAAGTTCCTGATCGATGGCGAAGGTCGCCAGGTGAAGCGTTTCGCGCCGACCACCAAGCCGGAAGAACTCACCGCCGAGATCGAAGCGCTGCTGAAATGACCCTGCCCGAATCGCCCGAAGCCGAACTGCTGCTGGACAACCAGCTGTGCTTCAAGCTCTACGCCGCCTCGCGCGCCGTGATCCGCGGCTACCGGCCCCTGCTCGAACAGCTGGGCCTGACCTACCCGCAGTACCTGGTCATGCTGGTGCTCTGGGAATGGCATGCCGCGTCGCCTGAGCAGCCTACGGTTAAAGCCCTGGGCGAGCGTCTGATGCTGGACTCCGGCACCCTGACGCCGCTGCTCAAGCGCCTCGAGCAGCTCGGCCATGTACTGCGCCGTCGCGCGGCCCATGACGAGCGCGAGGTGCACCTGGGCTTGAGCGAATCCGGCGTCGCGCTGCGCGAGCAGGTGCCGGCGCTGCGCGCGGAGCTGATCTGCAGCAGCGGTCTGGACCTCAACGAGATGGTGGAGCTGCGCAGCCGGTTGTCCGAACTGCTCGGGCGCTTCACTGGGTTGGCTGGGTAGCCGGCAGCCAGTTGTCCAGCAGGGCGACCAGCTCTTCCCGGCGGAAGGGCTTGGCCAGGTAGTCGTCCATGCCGGCGGCGCGGCAACGTTCGCGTTCGTCCGGCAGGGCATTGGCGGTCAGTGCGACGATGGGCAGGCCCGGCCAGTTGCCGCTCTGGCGGATACGCCGGGTGGCCTCGTAGCCATCCATGATCGGCATGTTGCAGTCCATCAGAACCAGGTCCACGGGCTCTTCGGCGAGCATCTGCAGGGCCTCGCCCCCGTGGGCGGCGATCAGCACCTCGCAGCCCAGCTTGCCGAGCATGCCCTTGGCCACCAGTTGGTTCACCGCGTTGTCTTCCACCAGCAGCACGCGGGCCGAGCGCGCCAGGCGCTGCTTCGGTGTGGGTGCGGGGGCGGGTTCGTCCGGCTGGGCCTGCAGGCTGCGGCGCAGTGCCTGGTAAAGCGCCGAGCGGGCCAGCGGTCGGGCTAGCTGCTGCAGGGGCGCGAGCGGGGCGGCCTGTTCGCCCTGGATGAAGTTGCCGTAGCCGGTGATCAGCAGGATCGGCGCCGTGCTTTCGCCGCGCAGGCGCTGCAGTTGTTCCGGCGAGTCGGTGATGACCTGGTCGAACACCTGGCCCGCCAGGCTGGTATCGACATCGCGTCGCTGGTAGTTGATGCCCCAGGCCGGCAGCCAGGTCTTCAGCAATTCGGCCAGGCCGCTGCCTGCGGCGCACAGGGCGATGACGCGCCCCTGCAGCGCCGGTGCCGGCGTGGCGTCGGCATGGCTGGCCAGCGGCAGCTCGGCACTGAACAGGCTGCCGATGCCTTCTTCCGAGCGCACGTGCAGCTTGCCGTTCATGGCCTCGCAGAGGCGCCGGGTGAGGGCGAGACCGAGCCCGGTGCCGCCGAACTGGCGGGTGATGCCGGCGCCAGCCTGGGCGAAGGGCTGGAACAGCTTGGGCATGGCCTCGCTGGAGATGCCGATGCCGGTGTCGCGCACGCTGACGGTCACGCCCTCGGCCGTGGGCGTGACGCGCAGGTCGACGCGGCCGAAGCGGGTGAACTTGAGGGCGTTGGACAGCAGGTTGCTGACGATCTGCCGGACCCGCGTCGGGTCGCCGACCACTAGCGAAGGCATGCGCGGGTCGATCAGGCAGCTCAGTTCCACGCCGGGTGCGGCGTTCTGCGAGAGCAGGCTGGCGGTGTCTTCCACCAGCACGCCGAGGTCGAAGGGGATGGCCTCCAGCTCCAGTTGGCCGGCCTCGAACTTGGACAGGTCGAGGATGTCGTTGAGCAGCTCGACCAGCACGTTGCCCGAGTCGTGGGCGATGGTCAGCTGTTGGCGCTGCTCGGGGTTCAGGGGGCTGTCCAGGGTCAGCGAGAGCATGCCGAGCAGGCCGTTGAGCGGGGTGCGGATCTCATGGCTCATGTTGGCCAGGAAGGTGGCACGGGCCTGGGCGGTTTCAATGGCGTGGGTGCGGGCCATGTCCAGTTCCTGGTTGGACTGGCTGAGGCGGCTGTTGGTGGCTTTGAGCTCGGCGGTACGCGCCGAGACGATGTTCTCCAGCTCGGCGAGGTACTGGGTCAGGCGATCCTCGGCATCGCGGCGCTGTTCCATCTCGGCGAAGAGGTTGGCCAACTGGCGGTTGATCACATCCACCAGCACGCCGATCTCGTCCTGTTCATGGCCGGGCGGGCAGGGCAGGCGGTTGTCCACCGGATTGCGCGAGTCACCTTCGCTGAGGGCGCGGATCAGGCCCACCAGGGGCTTGGTGAGCATGCTGTAGAAGAGCACCAGGAGGATCAGCGACAGCAACAGGCTGCGGACGAAGCCCGACAGCAGGGTGAGCATGGAGCGGCGCAGGAAGTGGTTGCCGAAGGCGAAGGTGTCCACCTCCAGGCGCAGCAGGCCGAGGGTCTCCGAGGGGGCGTGGGCGATGTACAGCGGGTCCTGGAAGTCGCGACGCTCGCCGAACAGGAAGTCGCTGAAGATGCGGTAGTCGCTCTCGGTGCGCGGGCGGTTGACGCTGGCGAGCACGGTGCCGCTGTTGTCGATGATCTCGGCGCGGATCACCGCCGGCGAGCGCAGCAGTCCCAGCACCAGTTCCTGGGCCAGTTCGGCGTCGATGTTGTAGGCGATGCGGGCAGCGGGATTGTGGCTGATTTCCAGCAGGGCATTGATCTCGCGCTCCAGCGAGGCGTTCTCGCTGGCGTAGTCGATGCCGACCTGGATGATGCTGAGGAGTGTCCCGAGTACGAACGCCACCAGCACGGTGATGCTGGCCTGCTTGAACGACAGGCGTTGGGTCAGCGGGATATCCATGGGCGAGAAGATTTGGCCTTGTTCCGTGGGCCTGCCAAGCATAGCCTATCCCGCCTGCCGACAGCCCGGCTCTCCGAGCTCAATCAAGGAGTTTATTGTGGATTCCCGTTTGAATGCCTTCCTCGAACGCGCCGATGCCGTGCTCGCGCGCCTGGAGCCCCTGCTGCCTGCCCTGCGCCCCGAGATCGACTGGAGCGACTGCCTCGCCGCGCGCTGGCACCGCGAGGGGCGTGGCGGCTACCTGCAGCCGCTGGAAGTCAGCCTCGACCTCAACCTCACCGACCTGATCGGCGTCGATGCCCAGCGTGAGCAGTTGGCGCGCAATACCCGCCAGTTCGTCGATGGCCTGCCCGCCAACCATGCGCTGCTGTGGGGCGCCCGGGGCACCGGCAAGTCGTCCCTGGTGCGCGCGCTGCTGGCCGCCCACGCGGGCGTCGGCCTGCGCCTGATCGAGATCGAGCGTGATCATCTCGCCGACCTGCCGCGCGTGGTCGAGCTGGTGGCCAAGCTGCCGCAACGCTTCGTGATGTTCTGCGACGACCTCTCCTTCGAGTCCGGTGAAGGTGACTACCGCGTGCTCAAGAGCGTGCTCGACGGCTCGCTCGAGCGTGCACCGGACAACGTGCTGCTCTACGCCACCTCCAACCGCCGCCACCTGGTGCCGGAGAAGGAGAGCGACAACGAGCACTGGCAGATGGTCGGCGGCGAGCTGCACCCCAATGAGGCGGTGGAAGACAAGATCGCCCTGTCCGACCGCTTCGGCCTCTGGCTGTCCTTCTACCCCTTCACCCAGGAGCACTTCCTCGCCGTGGTGCGCCACTGGATCGAGTCCCTGGCCCCCGCCGGGCTGGCCTGGGAGTGGAACGAGGAGCTGGAGAAGGCGGCCATCCGCTGGGCCCTTGGGCGCGGCAACCGCAATGGCCGTTGCGCCTATCAATTCGCCCGCCAATGGGTTGGCCGGGCGCTGCTGGAGACCTCCCCATGATCGACCTGCAACAAGCCGGCGCCGGCCTGGAGGGCTACGCCCTGCTGGCGGCCCAACTGGAGTCGCTGCTCGCCGACGAGCGCGATTTCATCGCCAATGCCTCGCAGTTTTCCGCCTTCCTCTATAACGAGCTGCCCGAACTGAACTGGGCCGGCTTCTACCTGAACAAACAGGAAGAACTGGTGCTCGGCCCCTTCCAGGGCAAGGTCGCCTGCGTGCGCATCCCCTTCACCCGGGGCGTCTGTGGTGCTGCGGCACGCACCCGCGAGACCCAGCGTGTCGAGGACGTGCATGCCTTCCCCGGCCACATCGCCTGCGACAGCGCGTCCAACAGCGAACTGGTGGTGCCCCTGGTCAAGGACGGCAGGCTGATCGGCGTGCTCGACCTCGACAGCCCGAGCATCGGCCGCTTCAAGGAGCAGGACCAGGCCGGCATCGAGCACCTGGCGGCGATTTTCCTGCGCCTGACCGATTGCTGATCGACGCGGTTCCACTTGTGCGAAGCCCGGCTCAGGCCGGGCTTTTTCTTGATGGCGCGCCAAGGAAAAGCCCGGCAATCGCCGGGCTTCTCAGGGGGAGCAGGGCAGTCAGGCCTTGCCGCTGAGCTTCGCCAAGGTGCGCTGCTCGCCAGGCAGAACCGTCTGCACCGATTCCCGCGCGCGGATGCGCTGGTAGTGCGCCGCCAGGGCCGGCCAGCGGCCGCTGTCCAGCAGCTCGGTGCCGTGCTCCATGTTGATCAGCTGGCAGCACAGGGCCAGGTCCGCCAGGGTGAGCTCGGCGCCGACGAAGTACTCGGCATCGCCCAGGGTCTTTTCCAGATAGTCGAAATGCTGCGGCAGCTTGTCCTGCAGCGCCGCCTGCACGGCCGCCTCGTCACAGGGCTGGCCCATGGTCGGCTTGAGCGCGCGGTTGCGGAACACGCAGAAGGTGGTCAGCGGTGCCAACTCGTAATCGGCGTACTTCTCCAGCCAGCGCACCCGGGCGCGCTGCTCGGCGTCGCGGCCATAGAGCGGCGGCAGGTCGGCGTGCTTGTCCTCCAGGTACTGGCAGATGACGCTGGAGTCGGCGAGGGTGAAGTCACCGTCGCGCATCGCCGGGATGCGCCCCAGCGGGTTCAGTTCGCGATACCAGGCGGGCTGGCCGAAGGGCGTGATGATCTCGAGCTGGTAGTCGATGCCCTTTTCAAGGAGGAAGAGGCGCACCTTGCGCACGAAGGGGGAGAGCGGGGCGCCGTAGAGGGTGATGCTCATCGTGGGGGTCCTTGTCTGAGCGGAGCCTGTCAGTCGTAGATGTTCTTCTTCTTCCAGGTGTCTTCATCGTCCAGGGATTTCAGCGCTTCGCCGAGCTCGCTGGGTTCGTCGGCGGCCGGCTGCTTGTCCAGGGCCAGGGCATTGGCGCGGGCCAACTGGTTCTGCAACTGCTGCAGCTGGTTCTGGTAGCGGGCGGGGTCCGGCTGTTTCTGCAGGTACTGCACGCCGCGTTCGAAGGCCAGGCGTGCCTGGCGTGGCTGGCCTTCCTGCAGGGCCTGGAGGCCGAGGTTGGTGAAGAACTCGATATGCAGTTGCACCAGCATTGCGCGGATCTCGTTGACCCAGCGCTTGGCATCGTTCACCGGCATGAACCCGTCCTTGGCGGAGCGGGTCAGTTGGCCGTGCAGGGTTTCCAGCTGGAAGCGGATCTCCTTGGCCTGGGCTTCATTGGCGATCTTCAGGGGCGCGTTGCGGATCGGCATCGCCTCGCCCTGGGCCACCAGGCCGCGCAGTTCCTCGGCCTTGACCTTGAGCTGCGCATTGCCCTTGTCCAGCGGCAGCAGCCGCTCGCAGAACAGCAGTTGCAGGCGGGTCAGCTGCAGTTTCAGTTCAGGCGTCATGAACTGGCCGGGCAGGCTGTCGGAGAGGGCGCTGGTACGGCGCAGCCTGTCGTTGAGGTCGGCGCGCAGGCGCGCTTTCTCCAACTTGCTGGCTTCTACCATGTGGTTGGCGTAGCCGATGATCAGCAGTACGACCAGGCCGGCTATCACCATCAGGGTGATCACGAGTGGCGACATCTTTATACAGCTCCCGTGTGCGTTTTCTGCGGGAGTGTAGAGGGTTGGCCACCCTGCTGATAGCTCCGTGTCAGTTTTTGACCTGAACCCTTTGATTTTAAAAGTTTTTTGCCGAAGGGTTGACGGGTGTTAAAACGCTCCCTAGAATGCGCGCCACTTCGACGCGAAGCCTGAGGGCAAAAGCGACGAAGGCCGGAAGAAAGCGTTAAAGCTGTTGTAAGCTCCGGGCCGCGTCCCCTTCGTCTAGTGGCCTAGGACACCGCCCTTTCACGGCGGTAACAGGGGTTCGAGTCCCCTAGGGGACGCCACTTTCTGGCGTTACGTTGTAGTTGCAATGCGGGAATAGCTCAGTTGGTAGAGCACGACCTTGCCAAGGTCGGGGTCGCGAGTTCGAGTCTCGTTTCCCGCTCCAGATTTTCAAGCAATGCTTGTTGAGTGTTGTTTGTCCCCTTCGTCTAGTGGCCTAGGACACCGCCCTTTCACGGCGGTAACAGGGGTTCGAGTCCCCTAGGGGACGCCAGTTTCACGCGGGAATAGCTCAGTTGGTAGAGCACGACCTTGCCAAGGTCGGGGTCGCGAGTTCGAGTCTCGTTTCCCGCTCCAGTTTCACAAGCGATGCTTGCCAGGTTTTACCTGTCCCCTTCGTCTAGTGGCCTAGGACACCGCCCTTTCACGGCGGTAACAGGGGTTCGAGTCCCCTAGGGGACGCCATTTTCATGCGGGAATAGCTCAGTTGGTAGAGCACGACCTTGCCAAGGTCGGGGTCGCGAGTTCGAGTCTCGTTTCCCGCTCCAGTAAAACGAAAACGCCGCTCATACGAGCGGCGTTTTCGTTTGTGCGTCTTTTGCCCTCAGAGCCCGGCAGCCACCTTGGCGCGGGCTTCTTCGGGCAGCCAGTTCTTCCAGACATCGGGATGGGCGCGCAGGTAGTCACGCGCAGCGTCGCGAGGTGGCTGGCGTTTCTCGCTCATGGTTGCCAGTGCCTGGTTCAGGCCGTCGATGGGCAGGTCCACCTTGGCGAACATCTCCACCAGGTGCGGGTAGCGCTGGCGGAAGGGGGCGGATACGCCGATCGCCAGGCGCGCCGGCAATGAGCGGGTGCCACGCGGGTTGGGGTTGCTGGCGTCGGCCAGGGTCTTCCAGGCCTCGGCATCGAAGGGCGGCTCCTCCAGCTTGATCAGCTTGTAGCGGCCAAGCAGGGGCGTCGGCGACCAGTAGTAGAACAGCACCGGCTGGCCACGGCGGATGGCGGAGACGATTTCCGCGTCCAGGGCCGCTCCTGAGCCGGTGCGGAAGTTCACGTAGCTGCCTTCGAGCCCATAGGCCTTGAGCTTCTGGCTGTTGACCGTCTCGGAGGTCCAGCCGGTGGGGCTGTTGAGGAAGCGCCCCTTGTCCGGCGCTTCCGGGTCGCGGAACAGCGCCTTGTAGCGCGGCAGGTCCTGCACCGAGCGCAACCCCGGTGCCGCCGCCTCGATGCCCCGCCCGGCGTCGCCCTCCACCACATAGGCCGGCACCCACCAGCCTTCGTCGGCGTTCTTGACGATGTCGCCCAAGGCGAACACCTTGCCCTCCTGCTCGGCTTTGACCCACACCGGGCTGCGCCCCGGCCATTCCTCGCCTATGACCTGGATGTCGTCCTGGGCCAGCGCGGTTTCCAGGCTGACGGTGCTGCCGGGCAGGGTGTCCGTCGGGTAGCCGTAGCCCTTCTCGACCACCAGGCGGAGGATCTCGGTGATCAGGCTGCCGCTTTCCCATGTCAGGTCGCCGAAGTGGATCGGCTCGTGCGGGTCCGTCGTTGCGCCCTGGGCCAGCAACGCGCCGGCGAGCAGGGCGCCGCCCAGCAGGTGCTTGATCGATCGCATGGGGTTCTCCAATCGCTTGAGGGGGCGCATCGCCCGCCGCTACGGGAACGAAGGTTAGACGGCCCGGGCCCTGTGCGCCTGTGCGGCTTTCGTCATGCAACGGTCACCTCGTCGACATGAATCGGTCGTCATCGGGCCCTAGACTTGTGCCTACACATCGTGCTCCTGATTCACTTGCGGCCGCCTTCGGGCGGCCTTTTCTTTGCCTGTCAGCTGCCGAGCAAGGCCTCGGCCAGGCGCGCAGCGGGCGGGGGCAGGGCATCGAAGCGCCGTGCGCAGAGGTGCAGCTGGCGGGTGGCCCAGGCATCGGCCAGGGGCAGGGTGCGCAGCGCATGGCGATCCCGGGCGCGGTCCAGGGCGGCTTCGGGCACCAGGGCGATGCCCACGCCACGGGCCACCAGGCCCAGCACCGCGTCGAAATCGCTGACCCGCAGGCGCAGGTCCAGGTGGCGACCGGCTTTCAGGGCCTTGCCGGCGATGTGCTGCTGCAGCGGGTTGTCCCGGCCCAGGCCGATGAAGGCACGGTCGAGCAACTGCTCGAAGTGCAGCGGCTGGCCGTGATCGAGGCTCGCGTCGTCCAGGCGCGTCACCAGCACCAGGCGGTCGATGCGCAAGGGGCGTGCTTCCAGGGCGGCCAGGTCGGTGTTGTCGGCCAGGACCCCGAGGTCCGCCTGGCCCCGGCTGAGCGCTTCGACGATGGCATGGCTGGGCCTTTCCTCGATATCCAGGTCGATCTGCGGGTGCGCCAGCAAAAAGTCACCCAGCACGCCAGGCAGGTGCTCGGCCAGGGCGGCGGTGTTGCCCAGCAGTCGGACCCGCGCGCGCAGGCCGCTGGCGAAATCGCCCAGTTCGTCGACCATCAGCTCCAGCTGGTGCATCACCGAACGGGCGTGATGGGCCAGGGCGCGGCCTGCCGGCGTGGGGCTGACCCCATGGCGCTGGCGCTCGAACAGCGGTATGCCGAGGCTTTCCTCCAGCCCCTTGAGGCGCGCACTGGCCGAGGCCAGGGCCAGGTGGCTGCGTTCGGCGCCGCGGGTGATGCTGCCGGCGTCGAGGATGTCGAGGAACAGCTTCAAGTCGATCAGGTCGTAGCGCATCGTGCTCTTCCAGGCTTCGTCCAGGGCGTAGCCTGGGCTCGGGAATCACAGATTCAGCCCTGGCGCGACATCGCGCAAGCTGGCGCCATCCTCCTTATCGGTATCCGCCATGCTGCTGCTCTTCTGCTTCTTGGTTTTCCTGCTTGCCGGCCTGGTCAAGGGCGTGCTCGGCATGGGCCTGCCCACCGTGGCCATGGGCCTGCTGGCGGTGGCGATGACGCCGGGCGAGGCGTCGGCACTGCTGCTCGTGCCTTCGCTTCTGACCAACCTCTGGCAGCTGTTCGGCGGGCCGGCGCTGCTGCCGCTGCTGCGTCGCCTGTGGCCGCTGCTGCTGGCGCTGGCCCTGGGCACCCTGGTGACCACGCGCTGGCTGGTCGAATCGGCCAGCCCCTGGATTCCCGCAGCGCTCGGCGCCTGCCTGCTGGCCTATGGCGGGCTTGGGCTGTTGGCCTTTCACGCGCCGACACCGCAGCGGCGGGAGGGCGCCTGGTCGGCACTGGTGGGGCTGCTCACCGGTCTGGTGACGGGCCTTACGGGCGTCTTCGTGGTCCCCGCCGTGCCTTACCTGCAGGCGCTGGGCCTGCCCCGCGAGGTGCTGATCCAGGCGCTCGGGCTGTCCTTCATCGTCGCCACCCTGGCCCTGGGGCTCGGCCTGTTCCTCCATGGCGGCCCCCCGGGGCTAGACCTTGGCCTCACCTGGCTGATGCTGCTGCCGGCCCTGCTGGGCCTGGAAATCGGCCGGCGCATCCGCAGGCGCCTGAGCGAGCGCCTGTTCCGCCGGCTGTTCTTCCTCGGCCTGCTGGCCCTGGGGGCGCACTCGCTGCTGCGCGGGGCGTTGCTTCTGGCCGGCTGAGTCGCCGGGGCGTTATGCTCGGCGCCTCCCGACCCCCGAGTCCCCGCCATGCTCCATAGCCGACAGGCCTATCTCGGCCGCCTGGAAGTCGCCAGCAACAGCGGCGCCGGCCACGCCTTCGCCAAGCACAGCCATGACGAGTGCGTCATCGGCGTGAACCTTCTGGGCGAGGAGCAGGTGTGGCTGGATCGGCGCAGCTTCCGTGCCGGTGCGGGCGACATCACCCTCTACAACCCGGGGCAGATCCAGGGCGGCGGGGTGAAGGAGGGCGAGCCCTGGCGCTATGTCGGCCTCTACGTGAGCGCCGAGCAGCTGGCCGATGACCTGGGCCTGGCTCGGGTGGAATTCCAACGCGCCTGCATCCACCAGCCCGACCTCGCCGCCAGCCTGGCCGACGCGGTGGAGCGGGCGCTGGGCGGCGACGCCCTGGTGCGCGAACGCGCGGAGGAGCATCTGCTGCTGTGGCTCGGGCACCTGGTGCAGCGCAGCGCCGGGCCCCTGCCGGATACGGCGGCGGTGGGCGCGGGGCCGATGGCGCGGGTGCAGGAACTGCTGGCCGAGCGGCTGCAGGACAGCCCGAGCCTCGATGAGCTGGCCGCCGAGCTGGGCCTGTGCAAGTTCCACCTGTTGCGCAGCTTCCAGAAGCACACCGGCCTCAGTCCCCGGCAATGGGCCATGCAGCTGCGCACCCGTCGCGCCCGTGGGTTGCTGCGTGCCGGCTGGTCGGCCACCGATACGGCCCATGCCCTGGGCTTCGCCGACCAGAGCCACCTCAACCGCCACTTCCGCGCTGCCTACGGCATCACCCCCGGCGAGCTGAAGCGCCTGCTCAACGCCTGAGTGCAATCCTGTCCAAGTCCGCCGGCGGGGACGCGGGCAGAATGCCCCCATCCGTCCCGTTCATCGCTTGAGGTTTCCATGCTCCTGCTGTTCTGCTCGGCCTTCGCCTTCGGCGTGGTCTTCTGCCTGTCTCCCGGTGCCGTGCTCGCCGAAACCCTGCGTCGTGGCCTGCTGCACGGCTTCCGCCCGGCGCTGCTGGTGCAGTTCGGCTCCCTGGTGGGCGATGCGGTCTGGGCGGTGCTGGGCCTGGCGGGCCTGACCCTGTTGCTCGGCCAGGAGCAGGTGCGCGTGCCGCTGACCCTGGCCTGCGCGGCCTACCTGGCCTGGCTCGGGCTGCGCAGCCTGCGCGATGCCTGGCAGCTGCCGGAGGAGGGAGGCGCCACCGAGCACGAGGGGCGCGGTGCGCTGCTTACCGGCGCGGCGATCTCGCTGACCAACCCGAAGAACATCGTCTACTGGGGCGCCCTGGGTACGGCGATGGCGGGAATGATCGGCGGTGCGCCGGACATGGCCCAGACCGGCGTGTTCTTCGCCGGCTTCATGACGGCCTCGCTGGCCTGCTGCTTCCTCTGCGCGGCGCTGGTGGACTGGCTGCGGCGCAACAGCTCGCCGACCTGGCACCGGGTCAGCCACGGGTTGTGCGGGGTGTTGCTGCTGGTGATGGCGGCGCTGGCCCTGCGCGGGCTGGCCTGAAGAGGCGCGGGCCCGGGTGGGCCCGCGTCGGGAGGGGTCAGAGCACCCGGCCGCGGCACTCGCCGAAGCCGATGCGGACACGGCCTTCGCCTTCGCACCAGGCGCGCAGGATCACCTCGTCGCCACTTTCCAGGAAGGTGCGCTGCTCGCCGCTGGCCAGCGACAACGGCTGCTTGCCGCCGAAGGTGCTCTCCAGCAGGCTGCCGAAGGCGTCGGCCTCGGGGCCGGACAGGGTGCCGGAGCCGAACAGGTCGCCCGGCTGCAGCTTGCAGCCGCCCACTGCGTGGTGCGCCACCAGTTGGGCCACGGTCCAGTACATGTGCTGGGTGTTGCTCAGGGCCAGGCGCTGCGGCTGCTGGCCGCGTTCGCGCATGGCGGCGGTCTGCAGCAGCACCTCCAGCCTGATGTCGAAGGCGCCACGGGCCTGGTCGTTGGCGTCCAGCAGGTAGGGCAGCGGTTGCGGGTCGCCTTCCGGGCGCGCGGGCTGGGCGGTACGGAAGGGCTCCAGGGCCTCGGCCGTCACCACCCAGGGCGAGACCGTGGTCGCGAAGTTCTTCGCCAGGAAGGGGCCCAGCGGCTGGTATTCCCAGGCCTGCAGGTCGCGTGCGGACCAGTCGTTGAGCAGGCAGTAGCCGGCGATGTGCTGCTCCGCCTCGCCAATGGCGATGGCCTCGCCCATGGCATTGCCCTGGCCGATCCAGATGCCCAGTTCCAGTTCGTAGTCCAGGCGCTTGCTGGGGCCGAAGTTCGGTACTTCGGCGCCCGGCGGCAGGGTCTGGCCATTGGGGCGGTGCACCGGGGTGCCGGAGACGCACACGGTGGACGCGCGGCCGTGGTAGCCGATGGGCACGTACTTGTAGTTGGGCAGCAGCGGGTTGTCCGGGCGGAACAGGCGACCGACGTTGTTGGCGTGGTGGATGCCCACGTAGAAGTCGGTGTAGTCGCCGATGCGTGCCGGCAGGTGCAGCTGGCAGTCGGCGGCGGCCGGTAGCAGCTCGGCGCCGAGGGCTTCGAGGCGCGCCTGGGCGGGGCTGCCTTCGGCGAGCAGCTCCTGCAGCTGGCGGCGCAGGGCGCGGCGGGCGTCGGCGCCGAGGGCGAAGAAGGCGTTGAGGTCTTCCCCGGCGGCGACGCGCGCGGCGTCCGCCGCTTCACCTTCGAACAGGCCGGTGGTGGTGGCGACCTTGAGGTCGAGAATCTGCTCGCCGATGGCCACGCCACCACGCGGGGTGCCGCCCACCGGGCTGAAGATGCCCAGGGGCAGGTTCTGCAGGGGGAAGTCGGGGTGGCCGTTGGCGGAGGCTATCCAGCTGCGGCGTTGGTCTATCTGGGTCATCGGTCAGTTCCTGCCATTGAAGGTCTTGGCCATGCCGTTCCAGCAGGCGTCGTAGTCGTTCTGCAGCTGCGGGCATTCGAGGGCATGGCGGCTCGGCCGCAGCACGCGGCCGGTTTCGAACATGAACGCCATGGTGTGATCGAGCTTGTGCGGCTTGAGTTCCGCGTTGATGGCGGCGCTGGTGCTGGCGTTGTCCGGGCCGTGGGCGCTCATGCAGTTGTGCAGCGAGGCACCGCCAGGGGTGAAGCCGCCGGCCTTGGCGTCGTAGGCGCCCTGGATCAGGCCCATGAACTCGTTCATCAGGTTGCGGTGGAACCACGGCGGGCGGAAGGTCTTCTCGGCCACCATCCAGCGCGGCGGGAAGATCACGAAGTCGACGTTGGCCATGCCGGGGGTGTCGCTGGGTGAGGTCAGCACGGTGAAGATCGACGGGTCCGGGTGGTCGTAGCTGACCGTGCCGATGGTGTTGAACAGGCGCAGGTCGTACTTGTAGGGCACGTTGTTGCCATGCCAGGCGACCACGTCCAGGGGCGAGTGGTCCAGCTCGGTGGCCCAGAGCTCGCCGAGGAACTTCTGCACCAGGGTCACGGGGGCGTCGATGTCCTCGAAATGCGCCACCGGGGCGAGGAAGTCACGCGGGTTGGCCAGGCCGTTGCTGCCGATGGGGCCGAGGTCGGGAATGCGCAGTGCGACGCCATGGTTCTCGCAGATGTAGCCCCGGGCGCTCTCATCCAGCAGCTCGACGCGGAACTTCATGCCACGCGGGATCACCGCGATCTCCAGGGGCTCCACGTCCAGCAGGCCCAGCTCGGTGGCCAGGCGCAGGCGGCCCTGTTCGGGGACGATCAGCCATTCGCCATCGGCGTTGAAGAACACGCGCTGCATGGAGGTGTTGGCGCGGTAGATGTGCACGCTGACACCGGACGCCTGCTCGGGGTCGGCGGTGGCGGCGATGGTCAGCAGGCCGTCGATGAAATCGGTGCGCTCGGCGGGGATGTCGTGGGCGTCCCAGCGCAGGCGGTTGGGTTCGACCGGACCCAGCTGGCGGCCGGGAATCTGCCGCTCCAGGCGCTGGAAGCGCGGGTGCGCGGCGGACGGGCGGATGCGGTACAGCCAGGTACGGCGGGCCTCGGCGCGGGGCACGGTGAAGGCGGTGCCGGAGAACTGCTCGGCATAGAGCCCGTAAGGCGCGCGCTGGGGCGAGTTCTGCCCGCTGGGCAGGGCGCCCGGCAGCGCTTCGCTGGTGAACTGGTTGTTGAAGCCGGATTGGTAGGCGAGGGGCAGCGAGGAGCTCATGAGAACCTCTGTGTTTTTTGTAATTGAATTACGGATAACGTAATTTGAAAGCCTGAGGGGGTCAAGCTATAACAGCGCCTCCATTGCCAACCGAGGTAGTAGATGGCCATCCAACGGGACGACGCCGAGGCGCCCAAGCGGCAGAAGGTGCAGGCGGCCGAAGTCGGCACCGACATTCTCAAGGGGCTCGCCGAACTGGCGCCGGCCACTTCCCTGTCACGCCTGGCGGAGCATGTCGGCATGCCGGCGGCCAAGGTCCACCGCTACCTGCAGGCGCTGATCGCCAGCGGCTTCGCCGAACAGGACGCCGCCACCAACCATTACGGCCTGGGACGTGAGGCGCTGTTCGTCGGCCTCGCCGCCATCGGCCGGCTGGATGTGGTGCGGGCCGCCACGCCGCAGCTGTCGGAGCTGCGCGATGCGCTCAACGAAACCTGCTTCCTCGCCGTCTGGGGCAACAAGGGGCCCACCGTGGTGCATGTCGAGCAACCGCTGCGCGCGGTGACCCTGGTCACCCGCGTGGGCTCCGTGCTGCCGCTGCTGGGCTCCTCCACCGGCCTGGTATTCGCCAGCTACCTGCCCGACGCCGAGACGGCGCCGCTGCGCGAGGAGGAGGCGAACCTGCCCGGCGTGCCCGATGCCAAGGCGCTGCGCAAGCAGATCGCCGAGATCCGCGCCAGCGGCCTGCACCACGTGCATGGGCTGCTGATGCCGGGGGTGAACGCGCTCTCCGCACCGGTGTTCGCTGTGGGTCAGCAGATCGCCGGGGTGGTCACCGTGGTCGGCGCCGCCAGCGGCTTCCAGGCCGAAGCCAGCGGCCGCGCGGCGCAGTTGCTGAAGCAGGCGGCCGAATCCATCACCGCGCGCATGGCGGGCATTCGTCCGGCTTGAGCATCTGCCCTGTTCAGTCCGTAGGATGGGTAGAGCGAAGCGAAACCCATGCGGTTGGCGCTGTGCGGTGGTAGTTCGCGGAGCTCGAGGGATGCCGCCCTACCCATCCTGGAGTCGCGGGTGATGCCCATGAAAAAGCCCGCTGATGCGGGCTTTTTCGTTGCGGCGGTGACTCACTCGGTGGCGAGCACGCCCCGGCGGATCTGGTCGCGTTCGATGGATTCGAACAGCGCCTTGAAGTTGCCCTCGCCGAAGCCATCGTCGCCCTTGCGCTGGATGAACTCGAAGAACACCGGGCCCATCAGGGTTTCCGAAAAGATCTGCAGCAGCAGGCGACGGTCGTTCGCATCGGCGGAGCCGTCGAGCAGGATGCCGCGGCTCTGCAGCTGCTCCACCGGCTCGCCGTGGTTGGGGATGCGCCCTTCGAGCATCTCGTAGTAGGTGGTCGGCGGGGCGGTCATGAAGCGCATGCCCAGGGCCTTGAGGTTGTCCCAGGTGCTGATCAGGTCGTCGGTGAGGAAGGCCACGTGCTGGATGCCCTCGCCGTTGAACTGCATGAGGAATTCCTCGATCTGCCCGGCGCCCTTGGAGGATTCCTCGTTGAGCGGGATGCGGATCATGCCGTCCGGCGCGGTCATGGCCTTGGAGGTCAGGCCGGTGTACTCGCCCTTGATGTCGAAGTAGCGGATCTCGCGGAAGTTGAACAGCTTCTCGTAGAAGTCCGCCCAGTAGGCCATGCGGCCGCGGTACACGTTGTGGGTGAGGTGGTCGATGATCTTCAGCCCCGCGCCCTTGGGGTTGCGGTCCACGCCCTCGATGAACTCGAAGTCGATGTCGTAGATGGACGAGCCCTCGCCGAAGCGGTCGATCAGGTACAGCGGCGCGCCGCCGATGCCCTTGATCGCCGGCAGGCGCAACTCCATCGGGCCGGTGGGGATCTCGATCGGCTGGGCGCCCAGCTCCAGGGCACGGGCGTAGGCCTGGTGCGCGTTCTTCACGCGGAAGGCCATGCCGCATACGGACGGGCCGTGTTCGGCGGCGAAATAGGACGCGAGGCTCTTGGGCTCGTTGTTGAGGATCAGGTTGATCTCGCCCTGGCGATACAGGTGCACGTCCTTGGAGCGGTGGGTAGCCACCTTGGTGAAGCCCATGCTGGCGAAGATCGGTTCCAGCAGGTTCGGCACGGGTGATGCCAGCTCGATGAATTCGAAGCCCATCAGGCCCATGGGGTTTTCAAAGATGTCGGCCATGTTCTGGCTCCTTGCAGTGGCGCGCGGCGGCGCCTGAATCGGATTAAAGTCGGTACGGCGGCGATTCAGGCGTGCGAGGGCGGCGCGCAGGAGACTCCGCGCACGCTGCGGGCGAGAAAATCGCCGATGGTGACTTTGAAACCGAGGGTCTGCATGTGCGCTCCTCAGGCCGGCTTGTCGGCCTGGGCGTCCGGGTGGGCGGTGCGGAAGGCCGGGTGCTCCAGGGCCAGGCGCTCGACCCTGAGAATACGCGGGTAGGGCGCCAGGTCCACGGCAAAGCGTCGGGCGGCGTAGAGCTGGGGCAGCAGATAGACGTCTGCCAGGCCCGGCTGGGCGCCGAAGCAGAAACCGTCGTCACCGATCAGTGCCTCGACGGCGGCCAGGCCTTCGTTGATCCAGTGGCCGATCCAGGCGCTCACGCCGTCCTCGTCGGTGCCCATCTTGCGCAGGCGGTTGAGCACCGCGACGTTGTGCAGCGGGTGGATATCGCAGCCGATCAGCGCGGCGACCTGGCGCTGGCGTGCACGCTGCAGCGCATCGCCCGGCAGCAGGGGCGGCTGCGGGTGGGTCTCTTCGAGGTATTCGATGATGGCGGGTGACTGGATCAGTACCTCGCCGGAGTCGGTGCGCAGGGCGGGGACGCGGCCCTGGGGGTTGATCGCGCGGTACTCCGGCTGGTGGTGCTCGCCGCCGTCGCGGATCAGGTTGACCGGTACGTGCCGGACCTCCAGCCCCTTCAGCGCGAGCGCGATGCGTACGCGGTAGGACGACGTGGAGCGGTAGTAGGTGTACAGGTCCATGGCAGGCACTCGCAGGGCAGCGCGTCGGTCGGCAGGCTCACCGCTGACGCTGTTGTTTTCATAATCTATTTACACTCTGCGTAATTTTTGACGCTGCGGCAAGTCCGGCGTTCGAATAATCCGCTCGCCTGGGGCATCCGGACGTTCGAGTCCCCAGGCGGGCGGGATGTTCCGCCGCCGCTCAGCGACAGGGCGCCAGCCTCGTGCGCGCGCCTGCGGGGCTGAGCACCGGCGGCCCGTGCCGGGTCGCGGCGGCTGTCATTCCGGCTGGTAGTCCAGGGAACGTCGGGACGACTCCGGCAGTGCCAGGCCACCGGCCAGCGCCAGCAGCGCAATGGCGATCAGGTAGAGGGCCGGTGACAGGCGGTCGCCGGTCTGCTCGATCAGCCAGGTCGCCACCAGCGGTGCGGTGCCCCCGAAGACCGTGTACGCCAGGTTGTAGGTGAATGCCGAGGCGGTGTAGCGCACCTGCGTCGGGAACTGTTCGGACAGCAGCACGGCCGTCACCACGCCACAGATCACCGCCCCCACCGCCAGCAGCATCGCCCCCAGCGCTGCGGCCAGCAGGCTGCCCGACGCGGCCAGCACGAAGGCGGGGTAGACCGCGACGATCAGGCAGGCGCACCCCGTGGCGATGGTGCGCCGACGCCCCACCCAGTCCGAATAGCGCCCCACCAGCGGGCACAGCAAGGCGGCGAACAGCAGGGCCATCAGGCTGGCGAGCAGGGCGGTCGGCCGCGAGGCACCGCCGACCACCTGCATGTAGGTGGTGAGGTAGGTGGTGAAGGTATAGAACGACAGCGCCGTGGCGGAAATGAAGGCCGACAGGCAGAGGATGGTGCGGCCATGCTCCTGCAGGGTTTCCTTCAACGGCGAGTGGGCGGCCTGCGGGGCCGCCGCCAGGGCACGGAACGCCGGCGACTCGTCCAGGTGCAGGCGCATGTACAGGCCGATCAGCCCCAGGGGAGCCGCGACCAGGAAGGGCACGCGCCAACCCCAGCCCTGCATCTGGGCCTCGGACAGCAGCAGCCCCATGCCGAACACGATGCCTGCGGCGGCGGCGAAGGCCATGAACGTCGACACCGGGACGAAGCTGCCGTACCGGGCCTTCTGCTCGGGAGGCGCGTGCTCCATGACGAACGCGCAGGCGCCGGCGTACTCCCCGCCGGCGGAAAAGCCCTGGATGCAGCGGGCCAGGGCCAGCAACAGCGGGGCGAGCAGGCCGATGGAGGCATAGGTCGGCAAGAGGCCGATCAGGGTGGTGGCCGCGGCCATCAGCAACACCGTGATGGCCAGGATGCGCTTGCGCCCGACCTTGTCCCCGAGGATGCCGAAGACGATCCCGCCCAGCGGGCGCAGGGCGAATGACACGGCAAACACGGCGAAGGTCTGCAGCAGCGCGAGGGAGGCATTGCCCGGTGGGAAGAACAGGCTGGCGAGGGTCACCGCGAGGAAACCGTACACGGCAAAGTCGAACCATTCGACGAAGTTGCCGATGGCCGAGGCGGCGATGACCTTGCGCAAGGTCGCCGGATCGACGGATGAGGTGGCGTGGGAAATATCCTGGATGGTCATGGTCGCTCCGAGCCTTCCGATGGTCACGGACGCATCCAGCCTGGGCCTTGGCGTCCTCCTGCCGGCAACCTACCGAGCCTGCCCGCGACCTGGCCCCCCGGATGCGACCCGCAGCCAGCCGACAGCGACACCGGAGCGACCCTGCCCGGTTCCTGCCGCAGCCGGTGCGACCGGGCCGATGGCGGGCATTTCCGTGCCTGCACCCGCAGGGGCACAAGCACGGAACTGCCGGCTTGGGGCCCGGCGCAGGCCGGGCTCAGGCACCGCCCCGGAAGCAGGAGACGCCCCAGGCGGTGAGCTTGAAGGGCAGGTGGTAGTGCTGCCCCGTATCGGCGATGCCGAAGCGGTAGACCAGCAGGTCGAGGAAGGCCGGCTCGGGTAGGACCATGCCCTGGGCGCGGTAGAAGTCCGCCACCTGCAGGCTGACTTCGTAGACACCTGCGCTGCAGCGCCCGGCTTCGTCGGCCAGCCCGGCGAGCAGGCCGTCAGCGCCGATGCGCCCGGCGTGGATCAGCTCGCGACGCTCGCCTTCCAGGCGCTCCACCTGCAGCTCCAGCCCTTCGGCGACGCAGCCACGGGCCACGTCCACGACATGAATGGAAAGGCCCTTCACGTCCAGAAGCCCTCGTGGGGCGCCGCCGCTTCGTGTTCCAGCATCGGCCCCAGCACCGTGACCTGGCGCTGGCCCCGGGCGAACACCTCGCGGCAGGGCAGGGAGAAGGTCGGGTTCTCCGGGTGGGCCCCGGTCAGCCCCAGCAGCGCGTGCTCCGAGAGGGCATAGACCACCCGCCCGACACCGGTCCAGTACACCGCACCGGCGCACATGCAGCAGGGCTCGGCACTGGTGTAGAGGGTGCATCCGGCCAGCTCCTCCGGGCCCAGCAGGCGCGCGGCCTCGGCCACCGCCACCAGTTCGGCGTGCTGGGTCGGGTCGCCTTCAGGTGGCATCGAGTTGTTGCCGGCACGGGCGATCACCTTGCCGTCGCGGTCGGCCACCAGGGCGGCGAAGGGATGGCGGCCGCGCTGGCGCGATTCCCGGGAAAGGCGGATGGACTCGCGCAGCAGCTCCAGGTCGAGCTCGGTGACCCCGGCAGGGACCAGTTGGGTGAAGGTCATGGGTGACTCCTTGGCAGTGGGTGCGCAGGGCGCGGGAAATCAGTCGGCGAGGTCGGCCGCACTTTGGGCGTGCGGCTCGCTGTGCGCGCGGCCGTTGAGCAGCAGGTTGAGGACGATGGCGGTGATGGCGCCGAGGAAGATGCCGCTCTCCAGCACCAGCTTCAGGGCGCCATGGGCATGGGCGAAGAGGGCGGGGAAGGACATCGGCAGCACGCCGACGCTCACCGAGACGGCGACCACGATGGCGTTGCGCGTGCCTTCGAAGCGCACCCGCGACAGCTCCTGGATGCCCGCCACGGTCGTCATGCCGAACATCACGATGGCGCCGCCGCCGAGCACCGGCGTCGGCACGGCAGCGATCAGCGCGCCGAGCTTGGGGAACAGGCCCATCAGCACCATGATCCCGCCGGCCGCGGTCACCACGAAGCGGCTCTTGACCTGCGACAGGGCGATCAGCCCGGTGTTCTGGGTGAAGGCGTTGTAGGGGAAGCTGTTGAACAGCCCGCCGATCACCGTCGACAGGCCGTCCGCGCGGAAGGCGTTGCCCAGGGTGCGTGCATCGATCGACCTGCCGGTGAGCTGGCCGATGGCGAGGCAGTTGCCGGTGGTCTCGGCCATGATCACCAGCATCGCCAGGGTCATGATCAGGATCGGCGTCAGCGAGAACTGCGGCGCGCCGAAGGCCATGGGGGCGGAGAGTTCGAACCAGGCCGCCTCGCCGACACGGCTGAAGTCGGTCATGCCGCATGCCGCCGCCAGCAGGCTGCCCAGCAGCAGGCCGATGAGCACGGCGAGGTTGCCGATGAAGCCGGAAAAGCGCGCGTACACCACCAGGGTGATGGCCACGGTGGCCAGGCCCAGCAAGAGGTTGGCCGGGGCGCCGAAATCCGCCGCGCCGGGGTTGCCGCCGCCGAGCCAGATGGCGGCGGCAGGCATCAGCGAGATGCCGATGATGGTGATCAGGCTGCCGATCACCACCGGTGGGAAGAAGCGCAACAGGCGGCTGAACACCGGCGCCAGGGCGATGGTGATGGCACCGGCGGCGATCACCGCGCCGAACACCTGGGGCAGGCCAAACTCCTTGCCGATCATGATCATCGGCGCCAGGGCGATGAACGAGCAGGCCTGTACCAGCGGCAGGCGCGCGCCGAATTTCCAGAAGCCCAGGGTCTGGACCAGCGTGGCGATGCCGGAGGTGAGCAGGTTGGCGTTGATCAGCAGGACGATCTGCGCATTGCTCAGGCCCAGGGCGCTGCCGAGGATCAGCGGCACCGCCACTGCACCGGCGTAGAGCACCAGCACGTGTTGCAGGCCATAGGTGAGGAGCTGTCGCACCGGCAGAAGCTGGTCGACGGGATGGGGCGTGGGGTGGCTCATGGGGGCGTTCTCCTGAAGGTGCAACGTTTCTTGTTATGGGATTCGGGTTGCCCAGCGTTTCGAGGAGGCAGTGCTGGCTCGCCCGCATCTTCAGGGGCTTGCTGGCGATGGATCAAATGAATAACCATCGTCTTCATCGATGGTTGGAGGGTGTGCGATGCGGTTTTCTCTCGATCAACTGCAGGTGTTCGTCGCCGTGGTGCAGGCCGGGTCCTTCTCGGCGGCGGCGCGGCACCTGGGGCGCACCCAGTCCACCGTCAGCGCCGCCATCGCCAACCTGGAGGCCGACCTGGGCGTCGAGCTGTTCGACCGCTCCACGCGCATTCCCGGCCTCACCGCCGCTGGCCAGAAACTGCAGCTGGAGGCCGAGGCCGTGCTGGAGCGCTGCCTGGCGTTGCAGGGCCATGCCGACAGCCTGGCGGGTGAGACCGAAGCCCACCTCACCCTCGCCATCGAGGTGCCCTACAGCACGGTCATGCCGGTGCTGTGCGAGTTCGAGCAGGCCTTTCCCCATGTCGACCTGATCGTCCGCCACCCGCACAGCGGCGATGTCGCCGGCATGCTCCAGCGCGGCGAGGTGGAACTGGGCATCGCCTTCTCCCAGCCGGAATACCCGCGCGAACTGGAGTTCCAGCAGATGGGCAAGCTGGTGATGGTCCACGTCACCCACCCCGGACATCCGCTGGCCCAACGCGGCGAGGTCGGCTTCGCCGACCTGCACGCCCACCGCCGCCTGGCCTTCAGCGCCCACGCCAGCAAGCTGCCCAGCAGCGAATACCTGCGCGCCACGCGCCTGTGGCAGGCGGAGAGCTACATGGCCCTGGTGGAAATGGTCCGCGCCGGCCTCGGCTGGGCGACCCTACCGCGCCAGCTCGTGCGCCGCGAGCTGGCCGCCGGCGAGCTGGTGGAGCTGCAGCTCGCCGCCTACCCCTTCACCGACTGGCTGGTGGGCGTCGACCTGCTCTGGCAGCGCCGCCACGGGCGCGGCCAGGCGCAACGCTGGCTGCGCGAGCGGCTGATGCGCAACAAGGTGTTCGAGCTGGACAGCCAGGGCCGGGCGACGACCCTGTGAAGTGTGTGGCAGCCCGGTTCAGCGAGGGGCGCGGGTGCGGTGGGCGTCCCGGGCTGAAGCCCGGGCTACGGGGCTCGCGCCGTGCGATCAGACCACTGCTTCAAAGCGGCTCCCCAGCCGAGCTGCCCGCAATCTCCTCGATCATCGCCTTGGCCGCCGCCTCGCTGTCCACCGAGGCGGGCGCGGAGACGCGGAACTTGAGCATGCTCTCGCCCAGTTCGAACAGGTAGAGCGAGGAGCGGATCGGTTGCACTTCGCCGGCGAAGGGCTCGACGAATTCGAAGTCCGCGCGCAGGCCGGTGATGGCCTGGCCTCGGTAGTCCAGGGTCACCGGTTGCTCGCCGACCAGCTTGCCGGTCTTGTGGAGGGCGAGGATTTCCTGCTTCTGCTGTTGCTGGTGGTTGAGCACCAGTTGGTGCCGGGCTGCTGCGCTGACATCCGCCGGTGAGCCGAACGAGCTGACCTGCGGCGCCGGGTAGACATAGGCGTTGAGGATGACGGGCTGGGCGATCAGCTCGGAGTTGTAGGCCACCATGATGTGCCGGGCCTGCTCGTCGAAGCGCAGGATCCGGGTGCGGAGGAAGATGCCGGAGGTGGTCGGGAAGACGATGCCGGTGCCGTCGTGCCGGTAAGGGCCGGCGGCCGGGATGTCCTGGGGCAGGAACGGGCTGCTCTGGCCGGTCTGGCAGCCCGACAGGCCGAGGGCCAGCAGCAGGGCGATCAGGTATTTCAATGGGACGCTCCTTGTCGGGACGCCTCGGCGGGAGGGCGTCGGGCGGCAGAAATTACCGTATGGCCTGTGGGCAGTCCATGGCGGGTCGTGCTTATCGCGGCGTGCCGTCCACCCCCGCCTGCAACTCCAGCAATGGCACCGGCTTCGCGCCCTCGGGCGGGGTGAAGACGAAGTCGGTGGGGCCGACCATGGGCAGGGTGTCCCACTGGTAGGTCACGCTGTGGCGCGGGCGCTCGGGTTGGTCGAGGCGGGTCAGCACCCTCTTGCAGGGCAAGGGCTCGTCGCCCTGGCGCAGCCAAAGCTGCCAGTCCAGCCCTGGCTGGCGGTAGGCGTAGTGTTCGCAGCTCTGGTCGCCGACCTGCTCGGTGCCAACGTGCAGGGCGCTGCCAATGCCTACTCGCTGGGCGGTGTCCGGGCCCCATTGGATGAGATCGGCCAGCGGCAGCTGGATGCCGTAGCGCTCGCCCAGCAGGGCCAGCAGTTCCTCCTGGCTGGTGGGTGCCACCTCCCGGCCGAAGTAGCCCTGGCGGCTGTCGTAGAGGGTGAACTGCTGGCCGTCGTAGAACAGGCTGCGCTGGTAATCGGGGCTCGTCATCTGCACGCGCAGCTTGTCCGGCGCGCTCACCAGCAGTTGGGTGCGGGCATGCACCACCAGCGCCTGGCCGTTTTCCAGCAACTGGTCGCTGTCGCTTTCGGCGTCTATGGCGTACTGCTGCAGACCGCGCAGGTATTCGCCCATCCTCACCAGGGCGGCGAGGGCGCCGGGGTCGGGGGCGTCTTCCTCGGCGGCCAGGGCGGTGCAGGTGACGAGGGCGAGGGCCAGGACGAGCAAGGGGCGCTGGAGAGAGGCGGGCATGGCGGGTGACCTCGATGCGAGGCTGTCGATGGTCGTTAGGTTCCAGGGCTGCGGAGTTGGTTCCGGCCGGCGGTTCGGCGGCGGCTGGCTAAGCTGTCCCGATCATCGAAGAAGGAGCACGGCATGACCGCAAGGGAGATCCACAAGGTCCGCACACCCAGCCTGGCGCTGGCCTATGAGGAGCATGGCGCGGGGGATGAGGTGGTGATCCTGCTCCACGGCTTCCCCTATTCGCCGCGCGCTTACGACGCCGTGGCACCGGCCCTGGCCGCGCAGGGAATGCGGGTGCTGGTGCCGTACCTGCGCGGCTACGGCCCCGGCCGTTTTCTTTCCGGCGACACCCCGCGCTCCGGCCAGCAGGCGGCCCTGGGACGTGACCTGCTGGACTTCATGGACGCGCTGGCGATCCCGCGCGCGACCCTGGTGGGCTACGACTGGGGCGGGCGCGCGGCGTGCATCGTCGCCGCGCTCTGGCCGCAGCGGGTGAGGGCGCTGGTGACGGGGGACGGCTACAACATCCAGGACATCGCCGCCTCGGGCATGCCGGCAGCCCCGGAGCAGGAGTTCCGCTACTGGTATCAGTTCTACTTCCACACGCCGCGCGGGCACCTGGGGCTGGAGGCGAACCGCCGTGCACTGTGCCGCCTGCTCTGGCAGCTGTGGTCACCCACCTGGCGCTTCGACGAGACGACCTACGCCGCGACGGCGGAGGCCTTCGACAACCCGGACTTCGTCGAGGTGGTGATCCACTCCTACCGCCATCGCTATGGCTACGCCCCGGGCGACCCGGCGCTGGAGTCCATCGAGCGGCAGCTGGCGGCGCAGCCGGCCATCGGCGTGCCGAGCCTCTCCCTTTGCGGCCTGGACGACGGCGTCGGCCCGCCAACGGAGGAAGACGAGGACGCTGCGCATTTCACCGGCCCCTACCAGCGCCGGCTGCTGCCCGGCGTCGGCCACAACATCCCCCAGGAGGCGCCGGATGATGTGGTCGCTGCGGTGCTGGAGCTGTTGCGACGCTAGGTTGGCCGCGAACGGAATATTGCAACCTGGCCGCAGGAGACTGCTCGTATCCACGTCCCAGGAGCAGCCAACCGTGACCATCCACTTCTTCTCGCCATGCCACCTTCTGGTGGCCGCGCTCATCGGCCTGCTGGGCCTGCCGCAGGCCCTGGCCGATACCTGGCACGAGGCCGTGCCCAACGCGCGTCTGGTGGGCAGCGGCGCCTTCAGCGCCTACGGCTTCCACATCTACGACGCCAGGCTGTGGGCCACCGAGGCGGGGCTTGGCGAGGACCGTCCCTTCGCCCTGGAGCTGACCTACCGGCGCTCCATCAGCCGCGAGACCCTGGTGGAGGCCAGCCTCGACGACCTGCAACGGCTCGGCGGCGAGGCGGTGGATGCGGCCAGGCTGAGCGCCTGGCAGGCGGAGATGGAGCGTGCCTTCGTCGATGTCGCGCCCGGGCAGCGCATCACCGGCGTCTACCTGCCCGGCGTCGGTGGGCGCCTCTATGTGGACGGGCGCCCGCCCCACGAGGTTCGCGACCCGCTGTTCGCGCGGACCTTCTTCGGCATCTGGCTGGATGCCCGCACCCAGGACCCGGAGCTGCGCGAGCAGTTGCTCGGCGGCCTGCGCCCACCCTTCGAGCCCGGTGCGGCGGTGGCCACCGAGTGCTGCAGGGTGCAGCCCTAGCGGCCGGTCAGCGCATGCCCAGCCGGCTGTCCAGCGACCAGGCGCCCGCGCCGCGCCCGACGAGCAGCAGCAGGAGGCCGGCCCAGCTGAGGTGGGTGGACCAGGCATCGGGGTAGACGAACACCTGGATCACCAGCGTCATGCCCAGCAGCGCCAGGGCCGAGAGGCGGGTGCACAGGCCCAGCACCAGCAGCAACGGGAACAGGTGCTCGGCATAGGTGGCCAGGTGTGCGGCCAGCTCCGGCGGCAGCAGGGGCAGGGCGTACTCGCTGCGGAACAGCTCGTAGGTGCTGTCGGTGATGGTCAGCACCCCCTCCACCTTGGTGCGTCCGGAGAGGAAGAACACCCCGGCGATGCCCAGGCGTGCCACCAGCAACAGCAACGCATCGGGGAGCAGGGCGTGCAGGCGCGCAGCCAGGCTGCGCGGGGCCACGGGGCCGGCCGTGATCGGGTGGGCATGCGGGGTATCCATGGGGCGGTGCTCCGGTCAGGTGTCGCTTGGGGCGAGCAGTGAGGTGAAGGCGCCGGCCGCCAGCAGGCGGCCGAGCAGGTCGATGAAATCGAGAGCCGGTTCGGCGGCCAGGGCCAGGCCACTGGCCTGGTCCAGCGACTGGCCCTGGGCGCAGGCGTCGAGGAAGGCGCAGCCGCCCGGGCCCAGTGCCTGCCAGGTCACCTGGCCGCCGCTGCGGCCCAGCAAGGCGCCTTCGCCGCGCCACTCCAGGGTGTCGGGCAGGGGCTGCTCCTCGCGCTGGTGGCGCCAGATGCTGTAGGCCGGCATGTCGGTGCACCAGAACCAGCGCAGTGCCGGTCTCGGGCGCAGGCACAGGGCGCCCAGTGCTTCAGGGGCGAGGTCGGCGATATCGCCGAGCGCGAGCGATGGCCGCTCCGCTGCGGCGAAGACCTCCACCCAGAGACGGTCCAGCCGCGCCACCGCGCCCAGGTAGGGCAGCTCGCGGGCCGGCTCGAAGGCCTCGAGGAAGTCGGCGAAACCCTGGCCGTACTCCAGCAACTGCACCGAGGTCGGCGGCGATTGGCGTGCGTACAGCGCCGCCGCGGCACCGAACCAGTCGACGCCCACCAGGAGCTCCACAGCCGGGAAGTTGGCCCGCAGGGCGTCCACGCAGCCCTTCGCCAGGGTGTTGCGGTAGAGGTCGAAACCGGCCTGGCGGGCAAGCTCGGCCACCAGTCGGCTTTCCGCGCTGTCGCTGGCCAGGGGAGCGCCACGGGCCGCCGCGATGAAGGCGTCCTGGAAGGCGCCGAGGGACAGCGTCATGGCCGCACCTCCCAGCCATCCAGCACGGCCTGGGCGATGTCGCGCTCGGCCAGCAGCTCGGCGAACGGGGGGATGTGGTCGTCGCGCTCGATCAGGGTCGGGCGCGGGCCGATGCGTCCGATCAGGCGCCGGTAAAGGGCCCACACGGCCTCGTCGATGGGCGCGTCGTGGGAATCCACCAGCAGCCCGCTACCGCCCCCGTCGTGGCTGTGCCCGGCCAGGTGCAGCTCGAGGATGGCCTCGGCGGGGAAGGCGTCCACGTAGCCGACCGGGTCGAAATCCAGGTTGTGCGCGCTCACCTGCACGTTGTTCAGGTCCAGCAGCAACCCGCAGCCGCTGCGCCGGCTGAGTTCGGCGAGGAAGTCCATCTCCGGGTACCGGTGGCCGTCCATGCGCAGGTAGTGGCTGGGGTTTTCGATGGCGATGCGCCGCCCCAGGGCGTCCTGGGTACGGGCGATGTTGTCGGTGATGCGGACCAGCGCCGCCTCGGTACGGGGGAAGGGCAGCAGGTCCGGGTTGTAGGCACCGCGCCAGGTGGACCAGGCGAGGTGCTCGGATATGAGGGCCGGCCGTACCCGGTCCGCCAGGGCGCGCAGGCGCCGCAGGTGGGCCGGGTCGGGCGGGCAATCCGCCGCCAGGGACCGCCAAACCCCGTGCAGCGACGGCGGGTGGCGTGCGCCCATGGCCTGCAGCCAGTCCAGGCGCGGGCCGCCGTCGACCATGTAGTTCTCCGGGTGCACTTCGAACCACAAGCCCGTTGCCGTGCAGGCGTGGGCCTGTTCGTAGTGCTCGGGCTTGAGGCCCAGTCCGGCGCCCAGCGGCGCGTGGCGTTGCATGGTCGACGGCCGTCGGTCAGGACTTGATCGGGGTCAGCGAGCCCATGCCGTTGGGCGTCTTGATCGAGGTGCAGGTGCCGGCGGGTACGTTCTTCCAGGCGTCGCCCTGGTAGTCCTTCTTCGAGGTGCCCGCGCAGCTGGTGCCGGCGCCGGCCTTGCAGTCGTTCTGCCCGGCCATTGCCACGCCGTAGCACTTCTCCATGGCGCCGGGCTTGGCGTCGGCGGCGACGGCACCACCGGCGAGGGTGGCGAGGGCGAGGGCGGCGGCGGTGAGGGCGATGTTGTTCATGTCGTATCTCCAGATTCCATTGAGGGTGGCGACCGGTGTTTCACCGGTGGCTCGATGGGTAGTTCGCCGGCACTTCGCATCCGGTTACAGCCTGCCGAAATTTTTTTGAGATTTTTTTCGCCGCGCCCTAACGTGTGTCGCCCGAAGCGCGGCGGATGCCGACGGCGGGAGAATTTCATCCGGGGTGTAACCAGGACGGTCGATGAAGCGAACTAGTGACCAAGAGGCGCTCGAAGCACGGGAAGCCGGATTGCAAGCCCTGCTGCTCAAGGGGCTGGCGGGTGAGGCGGCCGCGTACCGGGATTTTCTCGGCCAGCTCGGCGCGCACCTGCGGGCCTTCCTGATGCGTCGCCTGCGGCAGCCGAGCGATTGCGAGGACCTGGTGCAGGAGGTGCTGCTGGCTGTGCACAACGCCCGCCACACCTACCGTGCCGACCAGCCGGTGACGGCCTGGGTACAGGCCATCGCGCGCTACAAGCTGGCTGACCACTTCCGCGCCCGTGGCCGGCGCGAGGCATTGCACGACCCGCTGGACGAGGAAGGCCTGTTCGACGAGGCCGACGCGCAGCCAGGCGAGGCCAGTCGTGACCTGGGGCGCTTGCTGGAGCGGCTGCCCGACAAGCAGCGCCTGCCGATCATCCACGTGAAGCTGGAAGGCCTTTCGGTGGAGGAAACCGCCCGGCTCACCGGGCTTTCCAGTTCTGCCGTCAAGGTCGGCATACACCGCGGGCTCAAGGTGCTCGCGGACATGATTCGAGGTAAGTGATGAAGACCGATGACCTGATTACGATGCTCGCCAGCGACAACCCGACGGTGCCGCTGCTCCATTCGACCCAGCGTTTCGTCCTGGCGCTCGGCTGCGGCCTGTTGGGGGCGCTGCTGCTCATGGCCTGTTTCTTCGGCGCGCGCAAGGACCTGGCCGAGGTGGCCGCCACTCCCCTGTTCTGGGCCAAGGTGGCGTTGCCGGCGGCCTTGGTGCTGGGCGCGCTATGGGCCGCCGGCCGGCTGGCGCGGCCTGGCGTGGCGGTGGGCTCGCGCTGGGCGGCCATCGCCGCGCCCGTGATGCTGGTGTGGGGGGCGAGCCTGGTGCTGCTGGCGGCGCTGCCCGCCGGGGACAGGCTGGCGGTCGTGCTCGGCAGTACGTGGCGGACCTGCCCGCTGAACATCGCCCTGCTCTCGGTACCGGCCTTCATCGCGGTGAACTGGGCTCTTCGCGGCCTCGCACCCACCCGGCTGCGCCTCGCCGGGGCCGCCGGCGGCCTGCTCGCCGGAGCGCTGGCGACGCTGGTCTACTGCCTGCACTGCCCGGAAATGGCGGTGCCGTTCTGGGGTGTCTGGTACGTGCTGGGCATGGCGCTGCCGACCCTGGCCGGCTGGCTGCTGGGGCCGCGCCTGCTGCGCTGGTGAGCCGGCACAGCCGGGCTTGCTCTCCGGCTTCGCCCTGGTGCAGGCTGCGCCGTCCCCTTTCGCAGCCTTCCGGAGCCCTGCCATGTCCGTCGATCACCGCCGTCCCGTTCCGCTGGCCAAGGCCTATCGCCTGATCAACCACGGCCCCACCGTGCTGGTCAGCGCCGCCCACGAGGGCAAGCGCAACGTCATGGCGGCCGCCTGGGCGATGGCCCTGGATTTCGAGCCGCCCAAGGTCTCCGTGGTGCTCGACAAGTCCACCTGGACCCGCCGCCTGCTGGAAGCCTCCGGCAGCTTCGTGCTCAATGTGCCGGCGCGCTGCCAGGTCGACCTGGTGCAGACGGTCGGTTCCAGCTCCGGGCAGACCCTCGACGAGGCGGGGCGCGACAAGTTCGACGCCTATGGCATCGCCACCTTCCCCGGCGCACAGGTGCCGGCGCCGCTGGTGGAAGGTTGCGTGGCCTGGCTGGAATGCCGCCTGCTGCCAGAGCCGCACATCCAGGAGCGCTATGACCTGTTCCTCGGCGAAGTGGTGGCCGCCTGGGCCGATGCGCGGGTGTTCAGCGACGGCCGCTGGCATTTCGAGGGGCATGACGAACTGCGCACCCTGCACCATGTGGCGGGCGGGCATTACCTGGTGATAGGCGAGGGCGTCGGCGGGAAGGAGTTGCCGCTCAAGGGGTGAGGGCTTCCCGTTAGGTGTGGGAGCGGTTTCAACCGCGAAAGACGTTGCGCAGGCACTCGGCTGCGAATGGCCAGGTAGCCCATTCGCGAATGAATTGGCTCTGTCTGCGTTAAGTGTTGCTAGAAGAATTGAGCACAGCTGATTGCCGAGCTCTGGTGATGTTTCTGGTTTCGCCCCCCCCCGGGCGAGTCTCTTTTGGCGGTCGTCGGGGTGCCGAACCACCCAAAAGAAACCAAAAGGGCTTGCCCCATCATCCGGCCCCGGCTTCGCCGGGGTTCCCTCACTCCATCGTCGTTACTCGCTACGCTCGCCCTTCGGGCCGCACTGAAGTGCGTTCGCCGCAAGCGTCGTCTGGGGGCCGGCGCGATGTGCCATCCATGGCCTGGCGCGCCTCTCGCGGCATCCATGCCGCTCGTCCCCCGGCGCAACGACTGCGTTCGGCCTCCTGGAGGGGCGTTGGCGGCTGCTCCAACTTTCTTCGTCCAGCGCATCGCCACGTGGTGCGCACGGGCTTTCGTAGGATGGTGTAGAGCGAAGCGAAACCCATGCGGTGGGGGTGGCACGAACCCTTGGGCGCCCGGAAAGGGCCGAGCTTGAGGGCTTGCATTAAAACCACAACAGCTAACGCCGACAGAGCCAATGAATTCGCTCCCGCAAGGGGAGACGCCCCACCCGTGAGGGCGGGGCGCTTGCATCACTCGGCGGCTGCGGCCGGGGCGCTTTCCTCGGGCTGGACGGGGATGAAGTCCAGCTGCAGGCGCTCATGGCTCCAGGCGCGGGTGGCGTTGGTCAGCTCGAGGTCATCGTTCAGCTTGCGGCCGTAGGAGGGGATGATCGCCTTCAGGCGGGTCTGCCAGGCGTCGCTCTTCATCTTCTCGGGGAAGGTCTTCTCCAGCACGCTGAGCATGATCGGCGCGGCGGTGGAAGCACCCGGGGAGGCGCCCAGCAGCGCGGCGATGGAGCCGTCGGCGGCACTCACCACTTCGGTGCCGAACTGCAGCACGCCGCCCTTCTCGGCGTCCTTCTTGATCACCTGCACGCGCTGGCCGGCCTGGATCAGCTCCCAGTCGGCGTCCCGGGCATCGGGGAAGTACTCGCGCAGGGCGTTCATGCGGTCGTCCTGGTCGAGCATGAGCTGGCCGATCAGGTACTGGCTGAGGTCCATGTTGTCGATGCCGGCGTTGGTCATCGGGCCGATGTTGCCGGTGGTGATGGCGCTGAACATGTCCATGTGCGAGCCGTTCTTGAGGAACTTGGTGGAGAAGGTGGCGAAGGGGCCGAACAGCAGCACCTCCTGGCCATCGACCACGCGGGTGTCCAGGTGCGGCACCGACATGGGCGGCGAGCCGACCGAGGCCTTGCCGTAGAGCTTGGCGTGGTGGCGCGCGACGATGTCCGGGTTGCGGGTCATCAGGAAGGAGCCGCCCACCGGGAAGCCGGCGTAGCCGTCGGCCTCGGGGATGCCGGATTTCTGCAGCAGCTTGAGGGCACCGCCGCCGGCACCGATGAACACGAAGCGGGCATTGACCGCGCGCTCCTCGCCACCCTTGGCCAGGTCGGCGACCACCACTTTCCAGGTGCCGTCTTCGTTGCGCACGATGTCGCGCACTTCATGGCCGAGGTTGAGCTTGAAGTTGGGCGACTCGGACAGCGAGCCGAACAGCTGGCGGGTGATCTCGCCGAAGTTGACGTCGGTGCCGATGGGCATGCGGGTGGCGGCGATCTTCTGGTCCTGGGCGCGGTTCTCCATCACCAGGGGCACCCACTGGGCGATCTGCGCGTGGTCCTCGCTGTACTGCATGCCGCGGAACAGCGGGCTGTGCTGCAGGGCCGCGTGGCGCTTCTTCAGGTAGGCGACGTTGTCGTCGCCCCAGACGAAGCTCATGTGCGGCACGGTGTTGATGAAGGCGCGGGGGTTCTTCAGCACGCCCTGGTCGATCTGGTAGGCCCAGAACTGCTTGGAGATCTCGAAGGATTCATTGATCGCCACGGCCTTGCTGATGTCGATGCCGCCGTCGGCGGTCTCGGGGGTGTAGTTCAGCTCGCAGAAGGCGGAGTGGCCGGTGCCGGCGTTGTTCAGGGCGTTGGAGCTTTCCTCGGCGACCTGGTCCAGGCGCTCGAAGGTCTCGATCGTCCAGTCGGGCTCCAGCTCGTGCAGGTAGGTGCCGAGGCTGGCGCTCATGATGCCGCCGCCGATCAGCAGCACGTCCAGGGGTTTCTCGGAGGAGTCGGGCTGGGAGCAGCCCATGACGCTCAGGCACAGGAGCGCCAGCAGTAGTTTCTTCATATACCAACCGTCCAGATTTCGAGCATGGCCTGCCGCCCCGGGGGCACGCGGATCGACGGTTCCCGGCCAGGGTGGCGGGAGTGACGTCTTCCTGGGCTGGCGGCCCTGCATTCTTCGTGGCCGGGGCGTGTGCGGCGCCCCGGTCAGGCGCCTCGGCGCCCTGCATCCGGTAGCTGTTCGCCACCGTGGGCGGCCAGTAGAGCAAGGAGCGTGCCTGCAGGCCGCAAGCCAGGCGCTGCGCGGCTCATGGCAGCCGGGAGGCTGCTTGTAGTGGCGGGAGTCCGCCATTACAGGGGGTGGGAGCGGAGGCTCTGGGCGGAATTTCGCCCGTCCGGCCGTGGCCGGGCGCCGCGCGTGCGCCGTACCAACAATCTGCGATCGCAGGCATTGTTCAGCCCCGGGTGCGCGGGTCCACGTAGTAGGTCACCTGCTGGCGCGGGTCGAGGTACTCCAGGGCCTCCGGCGGAACCTGGGCGGGGCGGACGCTGCGGGCGATGGCGATCGACGCGTCGTGCTCGAGGTTGGCGATCAGCGCTTCCTCCTTCGGCACCTTGGGGTCGAAGAGGATCAGCGTCGGCTTCAGCGGCAGCGTCGGGTGCATGCCCAGCACCAGGCCGTAGCGATCGTCCTGCAACTGCACCAGGCTGCCCGGCGGGTAGACGCCCATGCAGCGGATGAAGGCCTTGAGCATCACCTCGTCGAAGCGCTGGCGGTACTGCCCGTACATGCGCGACAGGGCCTCGTGGGGGCTGAGGCCGTCGCGCGGGTTGAGCGGGTTGCACAGGTTGTCGAAGTGGTTGGTGATGCACACCACCCGGCTCAGGCGGCCGATGCCGGCCTCGTGCAGCTGCCGGGGGTAGCCGCTGCCGTCGCAGTGCTCGTGGTGCTCGTGGATGATCCGCTGCACCTCGTCGTCGAGCATCAGCTGCTGGCTGCGGCGCAGGCCGAAGTCGGTGTGCATCTGCAGCAGTTGCTGCTCGGGGCGGGTCAGCGGCTCGGGCTTGAGCAGCACCTTGCTGGGCACGTCCATCTTGCCGATGTCGTGGAGCAGGGCGCCGAGGCCGAGGCTGTGGCAGGCCTCGCTGTCGTAGCCGAGCTGGCGGCCGAGCATCACCGACAGCACGGTGACGTTCAGCGAGTGGAAGTAGGCGTCTTCGGCGGGCTTGCCGTTGATGCTGTGCAGGGCGGCGCCATCTTCGCCGAGTACCGAGGCCACCAGGTCGCCGACCACCTGGCCGGCCTGCTTCAAGGCTTCTTCGGGCTGGCTGCGCAGGGTCTGGTTGAGCTGCTTCACCTGCTGGCTGGCGTGGATGAACTTGCGGTCCACCTCCGCCAGGCGCTTGCGCAGCTTGCTGAGCTTGACCACCCGTTCCTGGCGGGCGATGTCCTCGGGGCTGGGCGCGGGCGCTGCGGGTTCCTGGGAGGCCGGCGGGGCTTCGGGTTCCAGGTCCAGGGGCTCGCAATCACTGCGTGCCGGGTCGTAGCGCAGGCGCTTGAGGCCCAGCTCGCGCAGCGCCCTGATCTGCGCTTCATCCTTGATCTTGAAGTTGCTGAAGGTGAAATCGTGCTCCCACCAGCCCAGTTCGAGCTGGATGTAGAGGCCGACGCAAAGCTGGTCCGGCGTGATGTAGGAGGGGGCTGCGGTCATTCCGTTGCTCGGGTACTGGCTAAGTGATGGCAGTCTAGCGGTTTGCCTCCGCCGGGGCAGCCCCGTCGCACGTTGGGCGATGGGCACCAAAAACATGCAGGATTGCACCGGATTATGGCGCGGGCATGGCTCGATCCTTCCCTGTCTCGTTCCAATGGCCCGGTTTCACGGGGTTCAGCATAGTTGGTCCGCGGGTTGCAGGGCTGCCGCCACAACTTGGATACAAGATGGAGCCCTCCGATGCAGACCCCCGACCGGCAACCCCAAGGCTGGACCCTCGATGACTGGCGCGATGCCTACGCCAGCGAGCGGATCACCCCGCAGATCCTCTTCGAATGGCTGCAGGGCCTGCGTGGCGAGGACCCCGCCTGGATCGTGCTGGCCAGCGATGCGCAGCTCGCTGAGCGGCTGGCGACCCTGGCGACGCAGCTGGCGGCCGTTGGCGGCGATCGCAGCCGTCTGCCGCTGTACGGGGTGCCCTTCGCCATCAAGGACAACATCGACGCCGCCGGCTGGCGCACCAGCGCGGCCTGCCCCGCGTTCGCCTACCTGGCCGAAGAGGACGCCACCGTGGTCGCGCGCCTGCAGGCGGCCGGGGCGGTGCTGGTCGGCAAGACCAACCTCGACCAGTTCGCCACCGGCCTGGTGGGCACCCGCTCGCCCTTCGGCGCGGTGCCCAACGCCTTCGATGCCGATTACGTCAGCGGCGGGTCCAGCTCCGGGTCCGCCTCGGTGGTGGCGCGGGGCCTGGTGGCGTTCTCCCTCGGCACCGACACCGCCGGTTCCGGCCGGGTGCCGGCCGGTTTCAACAATATCGTCGGCCTCAAGCCGACAAAGGGCTGGCTCTCCACCCACGGGCTGGTGCCGGCGTGCCGCACCCTGGACTGCATCTCGGTGTTCGCCCTGACGGTGGCGGACGCCGAATGCGTCGCCGATATCGCCGGCGGTTTCGATGCGGCGGACGCCTATTCGCGGCGCAACCCCCAGCGCGCGCCGGTGGCCATCGGTGCCAGGCCGCGCCTGGCGGTGCCGCAGCCGTTGGAGTTCTTCGGCGATACCGGCAACCAGGCGGTGTTCGAGCGTGCCCTGGAGCACCTGGCCGGGCTCGGGGCGGAGCTGGTGCCCATCGACTTCACACCCTTCCGCGAGCTGGCCGAGCAGCTCTACCAGGGGGCCTGGGTGGCCGAGCGCACCGTGGCGCTGGCGGGGATGCTGGAGCGCGCCCCGGAAGCGATCAACCCGGTGGTGCGCGGTATCGTCGCCAACGGCCTGGGCTACAGCGCCTGCGACGCCTACCGCGCGGAATACCGCCGCGCCGAACTGGCGCGGTGCATCGAGCGGGCCCTGGAGGGCTTCGACGCGCTGGTGGTGCCCACCTCGCCGACCCTGCGCACGCTGGCGCAGATGGAGGCGGAACCGGTGCTCTACAACAGCCAGTTCGGCACCTACACCAACTTCACCAACCTCGCCGACCTCAGCGCCCTGGCGCTGCCGGCGGGGTTCCGCGACGACGGCTTGCCGGCCGGCATCACCCTGATCGCCCCGGCCTGGCACGACCGGGCCCTGGCGTCCCTGGGCAAGCGCTGGCAGGCGAGCCTCGGCCTGCCCCTGGGCGCCACCGGTCGCCCCCTGGCGCCTGCCGCCGCGGCCACCCAGGCGCCCGGCAGCGTGCGCGTGGCGGTGGTGGGCGCGCACCTCACCGGCATGCCGCTGAATGCCCAGCTCACCACCCGCGACGCGGTGCTGGTGGAGCAGACGCTGACCGCACCGACCTACCGCCTCCACGCGCTGCCCGGCTCGGTGCCTCCCAAACCGGGGCTGGCTCGCGCCGCCGAAGGCGCGTCGATCATCGTCGAGCTGTGGGACATCCCCCTGGCGCGCTTCGGCGAGTTCGTCGCCGAGATCCCGCCGCCGCTGGGCATCGGCAACCTGCAGCTGGAGGACGGGCGCTGGGTCAAGGGTTTCATCTGCGAGCCCTGGGCGCTGGCCGACGCCGAGGACATCACCGCCTTCGGTGGCTGGCGCGCCTACATCGCCAGCCGCACGCCGGCCTGAGGCGCGTGGAGGTTGCGCAAGGGCGCGCCGGTCGCCCGCAAAGCCTGGTGGACGGCATCTACCAGCGGCTCAAGGAGGACATCTCCGAATTCCGCCTGTTGCCCGGCGACCGCTTCAGCGAAGGCGAGGTGGCCGGGCGCATGGCGGCCAGCCGTACACCGGTGCGCCAGGCCCTGTACCGGCTCGAGCGCGAGGGCTACCTGGAGGTGCATTTCCGCAGCGGCTGGCAGGTCAGGCCCTTCGACTTCGAGCGCTTCGAGGCGCTCTACGATCTGCGCATCGTCCTCGAACTGGCAGCGGTGGAGCGCCTGTGCCGGCGTGCCGGCGAGCGGCCGGGCCCGCTGGCCGGGCTCTGCCGCACCTGGCAGGTGGAGGAGGGCGAGCGCCTGGTCGATGGCCGTGCGGTGGCGGAGCTCGACGAGGCCTTCCACTGCCAGCTGGTGGCCGCCGCCGGCAATGCCGAGATGGCCCGCGTGCACCGCGAACTGAGCGAGCGCATCCGCATCGTCCGGCGCCTGGATTTCACCCAGGCGCAGCGGGTGGCGGCGACCTACGAGGAGCACGGGCAGATCCTCGCCGCCATGCTCGACGGGCGTTGCGCGGCGGCGCAGCAGCTACTGCGCGAGCACGTGGAGCGGAGCAAGGCACAGGTGCGCGGCATCACCCAGCAGCGCCTGTGGGCGGCCCGCCAGCGCGAGGCGGCGGCCGGTCAGGACAGGATGACGTAGTCGCTGCGCTGGGTGATGCCCCGGTGCTCGCCCTCGACCAGCTGCACGTAGCGGCCGTCCACCTGGTCGATGGGGATGCAGTCGTCCACGTCCAGCAGGGCGTCGGTGTGGGGCTTGTCCCAGTTCGCCAGCATGCGTCGCTTGCCCTTCTCCTTGGCTTCGGCCTTGTCCCGCGCCACCACCAGCAGGTAGCGGTGGGCTTCGCCGAAGGCACCGGGCTCGTAGCCGCCGAGGTTGATGAAGAACAGTCGCGGTGCGCCGGCGGCGGGAGCGCTGGCCCCCAGGCTGACGCGGTAGCCGTCGACGCCTTCGATGGCCATCCAGGAGTCGATGTGCAGGCCGGCGGGGCTGCCGAACCATTCCTGGCGCAATTGCGGGTGGGTTTCCTCGATGGTGTCGGCGAAGGCGAACACCACGTCATGGACTTCGATCTTGGCCCGGGGGTGTTTGCCCCCGAGCATCACGACGAACAGCATTATCGGTCCTGGCAGGTCGGTCGGGCCCGGCATCCTGTGCCGGGCGGGGTCGCCATGTTAAGGCGCCGCCGCGTCCAGGTGGTAGCGCCGTCCGGCGCCTGGACGAAGGGTCGGCTCAGGCGCAGGGGGCGTTGCGGGTGGCCAGCCCGGCGACGGCGTCGGCGAGCTGCTGCTGGGTGAAGGGCTTGGACAGGCGCGGCAGGTCCAGGCGCACGCCGGCCGGCAGTTCGGCGTAGCCCGAGACCATCAGCACCGGCAGGCCGGGGCGTCGCGAGCGCACCTCCAGCGCCAGCTGTGCGCCGGTCATGTGGGGCATGGCGTGGTCGGTCACCAGCAGGTCGAAGGCCTCGCGCTCCAGCAGTTCCAGGGCCTCCTGCCCGGAGTGGGCCGTGAGCACGCGATGGCCGAGGTCCTCGAGCATCTCGGCGGTGTTGGTCAGCACCAGGTCGTCATCGTCCACGGCGAGGATCGACAGGCCGCCGGTGCGCGAGTCGTCCAGCGGCTCGCAGGTGTCGGGCGGTGGCATCGGTGCGGCCTCGTGCGGCCACGCCTGTGCCGGCAGCCAGATCTCCGCCGTGGTGCCGTGCCCGGGCGTGCTGCGCAGGCGCAGGAAGCCGCCGGACTGTTCGGCGAAGCCGTGGACCATGGACAGGCCGAGGCCGGTGCCCTTGCCGACGCCCTTGGTGGTGAAGAAGGGCTCGGTGGCGCGCTTGAGGGTGGCCTCGTCCATGCCTTCGCCGCTGTCGGTCACGGCCAGGCACAGGTAGCGCCCGGGCGTGAGGCCGTCGCCCGGCGGCGCGGTTTCCTCGCGGGCGGCGATGGAGATGCGGCCCTGGCCGCCCATGGCATCGCGCGCGTTGACGGCGAGGTTGAGCAGGGCGGACTCCAGCTGGTTGGGGTCGGTCTCCACCGCTGGCAGTTGCAGCGGGAACAGGGTTTCCACGGCGATGGTGGAGCCCAGCGCGCTCTGCAGCAGGTCGGTCATGTCCTCCACCAGCTGGCGCAGGTCGATGCGCTCGCGGCGCAGCTCCTGGCGCCGGGCGAAGGCGAGCATGCGCGTGGTCAGCGAGGCGCCGCGCTCGGCGGCGGCGCGGGCGTTGTCCAGCAGGCGCAGCAGCGGCGCCTCGTGGGGCATGCGCCGCCGCAGCAGTTCCAGGCTGCCGAGCACCGCCATCAGCAGGTTGTTGAAGTCATGGGCGATGCCGCCGGTGAGGTTGCCGATGGCCTCCATCTTCTGCACCTGCTGCAGGGCCTGCTCGGCCTTGACCCGCGCGGTCTTCTCCACCGCCTCGGGCACCATGGCGACCACCTCGCCGGTGTCGCTGAGCACCGGGCGCAGGGAGAAGTCGAACAGCCGGGTACCGCCGGGCAGCTCAAGGGCCATGCCGAGGTTGGCGGTGGCGCCGGTGGCGACCCGCTGCACCGCCGCGCGGATGGTTTCGGGCATGCCGGGGGTGCCGGTGAACCAGGGGGTTTCCCAGAACGGCTGGCCGGCCACTTCCTCCAGGCTGGCGTCGATGCCGGCCAGGGCGGTGGCGTTGAAGTGCAGCACCTCGCCACTGGCGGCGATCAGCCCCTGGTAGAGGTGCGAGGTCTCGAAGATGGTGCGGATGCTGGCCTCGCTCTGGGCCAGGGCGGCGGTGCGCTCGTCCACCTTGGCTTCCAGTTCCGCGCGGAAGCGGCGTTCGCCGTCACGGGCTTCCAGCTCCGAGCGCACCCGCTCGATGTGCGCCCAGGAGCGCTCGGTCACCTCGGTGAGCAGGGCCAGTTCCTTGTGGCTCCAGTTGCGCGGCACGCGGTCATGGATGGCCATCAGCGCGGTGAGGCGGCCGCCCTTGACCAGGGGCAGGCAGAGGGTCGCCGCCAGGCCAATGGCCAGGAAGGTGGCGGCCTCCTCGGGGGGCAGCTGGCCGCGATTGTCGTCCAGGACCAGCGGCAGTCCCGCGCCGAGGCGTTGCACCGCCAACTGGCCGAAATCGGCGAGGTGGTAGTGTCCGACGATGCTCTGGCAGCCCGGGGCGGCCCAGTCGCCGCGGATGGTGAAGCCGTCGCCGTCGGGGTCCATGTCGGCGTAGGCGCAGACGGCCACGCCCAGGTGCTCGCCGAGCATGCGGGTGGTGATGGCGAGGATCTGGTCGGCATCGACGCTGCGGGAGGTTTCCTTGCCGAGGGCGTCGAGGAACAGCAGCCGCGCCTCGTTCTCGCGCAGGGCGTCCTCGGCCAGGTGGCGCCCGGTCATGTCGCTGGCGGCACCGAACCATTCGCTGATCTCGCCGTCGGCATCCAGCAAGGGCACGGCACGGGAGAAGGTCCAGCCCAGGCTGCCATCGAGCAGGTACACGCGGTGCTCCAGCTGGAAGATGCCTTTGGTGCGCACGGCCTGGTCGATGGCCGCGCGTACGCGGGGCTGGTCCTCGGCAGGGATGTAGTCCTGCAGCCAGTTGGCGGTGGGGTGGCGGAGGTCGGCGATCAGGCCCTTGCCGTCGAGGCGGCGCATCTCGGTCCAGTGCGGGTCCATGCGAAAGAGCATGTCGGAGGAGGCGTTGACCAGCGCGCGGAAGCGCTCCTCGCTCTTGCGCACGCGGGCCTCGGCGGCGGCGCGTTCGGTGACGTCCTGGCCCTCGACGAAGATGGCGGTGACCCGGCCCTGGCCATCCACCACCGGCTGGTAGACGAAGTCGAGCACGCGCTCTTGCTCGGCGCCGCCGGGTTCGCGTTGCAGCATGACGTGCACGCCGGTGCCGACATAGGCCTTGCCGCTGGTGCGGACCTGGTCCAGCAGCTCGATGAAGCCTTGTCGCTCCACCTCCGGCAGGGCCTCGCGCAGGGGGCGGCCGATCAGGTCGCGGTCGCCCACCAGGCGGCGGTAGACGGGGTTGGCCAGCTCGAACACGTAGTCCGGCCCGGCGAGCAGCGCCATCAGCCCCGGGGCCTGTTCGAACAGACTCTGCAGGCGGCTGCGCTCGGCGCGCATGTGCTGCTCGGCGCGGACCCGCTCGGTGGTCTCGACGACGATGGCGATGACCCCGGCGGGGTGGCCGCTCTCGTCCAGCACGGGTGAGTAGTCGAGGTTCATCCACACCGATTCGGGGCGGCCGTTGCGGTGCAGGGTGAGCTCCTGGTCCTTGTAGGCGAGGGTGCCGCCGGCCAGGCCGACCTTCATGACGTTGTCGTTGAAGTCGGCGACCTCCGGCCAGCCCTTGCGCACCTCCGAGCCCAGCAGCTGCGGGTGGCGGCCACCGGCGAACACCGAGTAGGCGTCGTTGTAGATCATGGTGCCGGCCTCGCCCCAGAGCAGGACGATGGGCACCGGCGAGAGCAGCAGCATGCCGGTGACGGTCTTCAGGCTCTGCGGCCAGCCTTCGATGGGCCCCAGGGGCGTGGCGGCCCAGTCGTGGGCATTGATCAGGCGGCCCAGCTCACCGCTGCCGGGCAGGAAGTAGGGGGTCGGGGCGCCGTCGGGACGGCGGGTCGCATCATCGGTCATCGGCTGGCGGGTCCGGAGCACGGGGGTGGCGGCTGGGGAGCGGGCCCATGGGGCCTAGCGTTTCGGCAGCATGGCGGCGGGAAAGTTGCGCCCCGAACCACGGATTCGCCTCGTCGCACGCAGGAGGGTGGTTGCGGTGCAGGCCGGGGTCAGCGGGACCCGCGCTCGCCGGGGTGGCGGTGCCTGCGTGGCCGCAGGAAACCCGAGGGGCCTGGCCCGGACTGCGGTCCGGGGCGGCCGGCGGCTCCATGCCCGGGCCGGGCACGGGCCAGGGGCGCGAGGGTCAGTGCTTGCCGCTTTCGTCGGGCAGGGCGAGGAATTGCTTTTCCTGGTTCCAGTCGAAGGGCTCGTCGTTCTCCTCGGCTTCGAAGCGGCGCTCGTCGAGGCGCTGGAACAGGGCGATCTCCTCATCGGGCATGAAGTGCAGGCAGTCGCCGCCGAAGAACCACAGCAGGTCGCGGGGGACCAGGTGGGCGATCTGCGGGTAGCGGTGGAACACCTGGGCGATCAGGTCCTGGCCCAGGTAGAGGCTGGCCTCGGGGTCGCGCGGCAGTTCGCTCATCAGCTCGTCGAAGCGTTCGACGAACAGGGCGTGGTTCTCTTCGGGAACCTGCTCGGCTTCGCCCAGGGCGACCAGGATGCCGCGCAGGTGGGCGAGCAGGGCGAGGTGGTGGTCGAGGTAGGGATTGGCCATGGCGTGCGTCCTGGGGCGGAATGAAAACGGGCGCGGAGTATAAGTCCCTCCGCGCCCGCTGTCCCGCCCGCCGGGCCGGGTGGTGGCCCTAGCGGACCCGGCCCTCGGCCAGCAGCAGCTCTTCCTTGGCGTAGTCGTCGACGTCGATCACCTTGCGCCGTGCGGCCTCGGCGGCGCGCAGGCGCTGGGCCTCGCTGGCGTCGACCACCCCGGCGGCCAGGGCGGCGTCGATCAGGCTTTCACCGGCGGCGGGTTTCACCTGGCCGTCCTTGACCGCCTTGTGCAGCTTCTTCTGCAGCGGCTGCACGGCGGCCAGGGCGTCGACGGCGTGCTGCAGCGCGCCGACCGGGTCGTTTTCGGCTTGCGGGCGGAAGCAGCCGGCGAGCAGGTTCTCCAGCGCCGGATCGCCCCGGTCGCGGCCGATGAGGGCGGCGATCTCCGCGTCCAGTTCATCCGACGGCCCCTTGTGGCGACGGCCGAAGGGGAACACCAGCACGCCGAGCAGGCAACCGAAGACACGGCTGGGGAAGTTGGCCAGCAGGCCGGCGAGGGCGTCCTCGGCCTTGCCCAGGCTTTCCTCCAGGGCCCAGCGCAGCAGCGGGCGCAGATGCTCGGGGCTGTCCAGGTCGTGGTAGCGCTTGAGCGCGGCGGAGGCCAGGTAGAGGTGGCTGAGCACATCGCCCAGACGCGCGGAGAGGCGCTCGCGGCGTTTCAGCTCGCCGCCCAGCAGCATCATGCTGAAGTCGGCGAGCAGGGCGAAGGCCGCCGAGAGACGGTTGAGGCTGCGGAAGTAGCCCTGGGCCAGGCGATCGCCCGGGGCGCTGCCCAGGTGGCCGAAGGTCAGGCCCAGCAACAGGGTGCTGGCGGCGTTGCTGACGGCGAAGCCGATGTGCTGCATCAGCAGGTCGTCGAACTCCTCCAGGGCGCGGTCGTGGTCCTCGCGGCCGGCCAGCGCCATTTCCTTGAGCACGAACGGATGGCAGCGGATGGCACCCTGGCCGAAGATCATCAGGTTGCGCGAGAGGATGTTGGCGCCTTCCACGGTGATGAAGATCGGCGCGCCCTGCCAGGAGCGGCCCAGGTAGTTGTTCGGGCCCATGATGATGCCCTTGCCGCCGTGCACGTCCATGGCGTGGCCGATGCACTCGCGGCCGCGTTCGGTGAGGTGGTACTTGAGGATGGCCGAGAGCACCGAGGGCTTCTCGCCCAGGTCCACCGCGTTGGCGGTGAGCACGCGCGCGGCGTCCATCAGCCAGGCGTTGCCGCCGATGCGCGCCATGGCCTCCTGGATGCCCTCGAAGGCCGCCAGCGGCACGTTGAACTGCTCGCGCACGCGGGTGTACTGGCCGGTGACCAGGCTGGTGTACTTGGCGGCACCGGTGCCCACCGCCGGCAGCGAGATGGAGCGGCCGACGGAGAGGCAGTTCATCAGCATCATCCAGCCCTTGCCGAGCATGGGCTGGCCGCCGATCAGGTAGTCCAGCGGTACGAACACGTCCTTGCCGGAGTTGGGGCCGTTCATGAAGGCGGCGCCCAGGGGCAGGTGGCGGCGGCCGATTTCCACGCCGGGGGTGTCGGTGGGCACCAGCGCCAGGCTGATGCCCAGGTCTTCCTCGTCACCCAGCAGGTGCTCGGGGTCATAGGCCTTGAAGGCCAGGCCGAGCAGCGTGGCCACCGGGCCGAGGGTGATGTAGCGCTTCTCCCAGGTCAGGCGCAGACCGATGACTTCCTCGCCCTTCCACTGGCCCTTGCAGACGATGCCGACGTCGGGCATGGCGCCGGCGTCGGAGCCGGCCAACGGGCCGGTGAGGGCGAAGCAGGGGATGTCCTCGCCACGGGCCAGGCGCGGCAGGTAGTGCTGGCGCTGCTCGTCGGTGCCGTAGTGCAGCAGCAGCTCGGCCGGGCCGAGGGAGTTGGGCACCATCACGGTGGAGGCGAGGTCGCCGCTGCGGGTGGCCAGCTTCATGGCCACCTGGGAGTGGGCGTAGGCGGAGAAGCCCTTGCCGCCGTACTCCTTGGGAATGATCAGGGCGAAGAAGCCGTTGGCCTTGATGTGTTCCCAGGCCTCGGGGGGCAGGTCCATGCGCTGGCCGATGTCCCAGTCGCTGACCATGGCGCAGAGCTCCTCGGTGGGGCCGTCGATGAAGGCCTGCTCCTCGGCGGTGAGCGCCGGGCGCGGGTAGTCGAGGAGCTTGTTCCAGTCGGGGCGGCCGCTGAACAGCTCGCCGTCCCACCACACGGTGCCGGCCTCGATGGCGTCGCGCTCGGTTTCCGACATGGGCGGCAGCACGCGCTGGAACCAGGAGAACAGCGGGGCGGTGATCAGCTTGCGGCGCATTTCCGGGAAGGCCAGGGGCAGGGCGACCGCCAGCCAGAGGACCCAGAGGATCGCCAGCAGCCAGCCGGGCGAGTGGCTGAACACCCCCATGGCCAGGAGATACAGGGCCACCGCGCCGAGGGCGGGCAGGGGAGCGGTGCGGCGGTGCGCCAGCCAGGCGACCCCCAGTACCAGGACGAGCAACCAGACGAACACCATGCGTGATCCTCCTTGATGACGGTGCGGCACAGGCGCGACCGTCACGAGCGTAGACGTCGCCATGGAAGGTGGCGACATGGGCAGTCAGCTTGGCCGGATCGTCGTTGGGCGGGCACCGGGGCAACCCCTAGACTGGGGCGGTTCACCCTGGAGAGACGCCATGCAGCCCTACCTGCGATCCGGTCGCTTCGTTGATAGTGACCACCCCCTGGTGGTTGAGTTCGCCTCGCAAAACTGCGGCGCGAGCGCGCAGCCGCGTGACCAGGCGGTCAGCCTGTACTACGCGGTGCGCGACGCCATCCGCTACAACCCCTACGCCTTCAGCCGCGACCCCGGCTCGCTCAAGGCGAGCACCGCGCTGGCGGCGGGGGAGTCCTACTGCGTGCCCAAGGCCATCCTCCTCGCGGCCTGCGCGCGGCATTGCGGGATTCCCGCACGCATCGGCCTGGCGGACGTGCGCAACCACCTGGCCACCCCGCGCCTGCTGCAATTGTTGAAGAGCGAGGTGTTCGCCATGCACGGCTACACCGAGCTGTATCTGGACGGGCGCTGGGTCAAGGCGACGCCGGCCTTCAACCTGGAGCTGTGCCGGTTGTTCGACGTCGCGCCGCTGGAGTTCGACGGGGCCAGCGACAGCGTCTTCCACCCCTTCAACCGCCAGGGCGAGCGCTACATGGAATACCTCGCCGACCATGGCCAGTTCGAGGACCTGCCGGAGGCGCTGTTCTTCGGCCACTTGGCGAAGGTCTACCCGCACCTGTTCGAGCCCGACGCGGCCTTCATGAGCGGTGACCTGCACAGCGAGGCCGCCGCGGCGAAGATGGCGTCGCGATGATGGGTTTCGCTTCGCTCGCGGAGCGCCGCCCGACCCATCCTACGAATGAAGGCCACCTGGGACGGGGCCGTTCCGTGGGCGGAGCGAAACCCTTGCTGCAAGCGCCCATGCATACCCCCACCAATCCGCCACCCCGCTCGGGTCGATATGCGATATCAACGCAAATCCTTGGCCAAGGAGGGGGGGATTGCCTCTAGAATCGACGCCTCGTGAAACGACAGGACAATCACAGATGCTGAAGATCTGGGGCCGCAAGAATTCGTCCAACGTGAGAAAGGCGCTCTGGGCCGCCGAGGAGGCCGGCATCGCCTTCGAGGCGATCGACGCCGGGGGCGCCTTCGGGCTGGTCAACGATCCCGAGTACCGGGCGAAGAACCCCAATGGCCTGGTGCCGTTGATCGAGGATGGCGAGCTGGTGCTCTGGGAGTCCAACGCCATCGTCCGCTACCTGGCCGCGCGCTACGCCCCGGGCGATCTCTATCCCGAGGACCCGGCGCTGCGTGCCCAGGGCGACAAGTGGATGGACTGGACCACCTCGGCCTTCGCCCCGGTCTTCCGCGACCTGTTCTGGGGCACCCTGCGCACGCCGCCGGCTGAGCGCGACCCGGCCAGGATCGCCACCGCCCTGGCCCGTTGCAGCGAGCTGCTGGCGATGCCCGAGCGGGCCCTGGCGGCACAGCCATTCCTTTCCGGCGAGCGCTTCGCCATGGGCGACATCCCCCTGGGCAGCTTCATCTACGCCTGGTTCGAGATGCCCATCGAGCGGCCCGGGCTGCCGGCCCTGGAGGCCTGGTACGCGCGGCTCAGGGAGCGCCCGGCCTACCGCAAGGCGGTGATGACCGCCCTGACCTGATGCTAGGCTCAACCCATCAAGCGGCTTGATGGTTGCGTTCGCAGCCATCAAGGCCAAGTTCAATCCCTTCTGCAAAGGCACGTCATGACATCTGCTCTATCCATCCGGCAGCTGACCAAGACCTACGGCAACGGCTTCCAGGCCCTCAAGGGCATCGACCTGGAAGTGGCCGAAGGCGATTTCTTCGCATTGCTGGGCCCCAACGGCGCCGGCAAGTCCACCACCATCGGCATCCTCTCCACCCTGGTGAACAAGACCAGCGGCACGGTGAGCGTGTTCGGCAACGACCTGGACACCTCGCCCTACGCGCTCAAGCGCTGCCTCGGCGTGGTGCCCCAGGAGTTCAACTTCAACCAGTTCGAGAAGGTCTTCGACATCGTCGTGACCCAGGCCGGCTACTACGGCATCCCGGCGAAGATCGCCAAGGAGCGCGCCGAGCAGTACCTCACCCAGCTGGGCCTGTGGGAAAAGCGCGACTCCGCCTCCCGCGAGCTGTCCGGCGGCATGAAGCGCCGCCTGATGATCGCCCGTGCGCTGATCCACGAGCCGCGCCTGCTGATCCTCGACGAGCCCACCGCCGGCGTCGACATCGAGCTGCGCCGCTCGATGTGGAGCTTCCTCACCGAGCTCAACGCCAAGGGCATCACCATCATCCTCACCACCCACTACCTCGAGGAAGCCGAGCAGCTGTGCCGCAACATCGGCATCATCGACCACGGCACCATCGTCGAGAACACCAGCATGAAGGCGCTGCTGAAGAAGCTGCACGTGGAGACCTTCCTGCTCGACCTCAAGGATTCGCTGGCCAGCGTGCCGCAGCTCGACGGCTACCCGGCACGCCTGGTGGACCACCACACCCTGGAGGTGCAGGTGGACAAGAGCCAGGGCATCACCGAGCTGTTCCGCCAGCTGTCGGCGCTGCACATCGACGTGCTCAGCCTGCGCAACAAGACCAACCGCCTGGAGGAGTTGTTCGTGTCCCTGGTCGAGAAGAACCTGTCGAAGGTGGCCGTATGAGTTCCGAACTGCGCGCCAACCTGGTCGCCCTCAACACCATCGTCTACCGCGAAGTCCGTCGCTTCACCCGCATCTGGCCGCAGACCCTGCTGCCCCCGGGCATCACCATGGCGCTGTACTTCGTCATCTTCGGCAACCTGATCGGCCGGCAGATCGGCGACATGGGCGGCTTCAGCTACATGGAATACATCGTGCCGGGGCTGATCATGATGTCGGTGATCACCAACTCGTACAGCAACGTGGTCTCCAGCTTCTTCGGCAGCAAGTTCCAGCGTTCGGTGGAGGAGCTGCTGGTGTCGCCGGTGTCGCCGCACACCATCCTCCTCGGCTACACCATCGGCGGCGTGCTGCGCGGCCTGGCGGTGGGGGTGATCGTGACCCTGCTGTCGCTGTTCTTCACCAAGCTGCAGGTGCACCACCTGGGCGTGACCGTGCTGGTGGTGCTGCTGACCGCCACCACCTTTTCCCTGGGCGGCTTCATCAACGCGGTGTACGCCCGCAACTTCGACGACATCTCCATCGTCCCGACCTTCGTGCTGACGCCGCTGACCTACCTGGGCGGGGTGTTCTACTCCATCAGCCTGCTGCCGCCGTTCTGGCAGACGGTGTCCCTGGCCAACCCCATCCTGCACATGGTCAACGCCTTCCGCTACGGCATCCTCGGCGTCTCCGACATCAACATCGGCATCGCCATCGGCCTGATGACGCTGACCACGGTGATCCTCTACATCGCCTGCATCCGCCTGCTGGTGAGCGGGCGGGGTATGCGCCAGTAAGGCATCGCTGATGAGGGCAAGGGTGCTCCAGCCGTAGGAGCGAGCTCTGCTCGCGAACCTTGAATGGCGGGGCTGGATGGCATTGCTCTGTCATGGGAGCGAATTCATTTGAACTTGGAAAACCACGTCCTTAGGGCGTGGTCATCGGTTCTGCCTGTGACGATTTGAATTGATAGCCCTGCAGGATGAACGCGTGTCGTAGGGTGTGCCGTGCGCACCTCCGCGCGGTGCTTCCGGCGAGTCCGAGGTGCGCGCAGCACACCCTACGTCCGAAGTGAGCGGCGGCTGCTTGCTCCAAGGTCTGATTGCGCCCCTTCTAGGGGGCCAAAAGCAAAGCACGTTCTAAGAACGTGGATTTTTACTCGCGAACAAAGGCCCGTACCGGGCATCGCGGTTGAAACCGCTCCCACGCGGGCCCCTCTCCGAAATGCATCCATCTCGATACAAAGCGTCACAGACTGCCTCTATCTTTACGTGCCCCTGACAAAAGTCCGCCGATACTCCCGGTAGACTTTTTCATTTCCGACAAGAACGACTCGAAAAGAGGCTGTTGATGATCGCTCGTCGCCGCGCCTGGCCGTTGCTGCTGTGTGGATTGCTCACCTGTCCGGCCTTCGCCGCCAACCCGCCGCTGGTGGAGGTGGCCGAGCCCCAGCGCACGCTGGTGCGGGACGAGCTGGTGACCTTCGGCTCGCTGCGTTCCGACGAGTCGGTGACCATCCGCCCGGAGATCGAAGGGCGCCTGGCCCGCCTGCATTTCAAGGAAGGGCAGCCGGTGAAGGGCGGCGACCTGCTGGTCAGCCTCGACGATGCCATCGCCCGCGCCGAGCTGGACCAGGCCCGGGCCAACCTGGAGCTGGCGGAGAAGAGCTACCAGCGCGCGCAGATGCTGTTCAAGCGCGGCGCCAGCAACGCCCAGGCCCAGGACGAGGCGCAGTCCCAGCAGCAGGCCGCCCGCGCCAGCCTGGCCCTGGCCCAGGCGCGCCTCGACAAGACCCAGATCCGCGCGCCCTACGACGGTTTCCTCGGCCTGCGCCAGGTGAGCACCGGCGATTACCTCAGCCCCGGCCAGGACATCGTCAACCTGGAGGTGCTCGACCCGCTCAAGGTGGATTTCCGCGTGCCGCAGAAGGCCGTGTCCCAGGTGCACCTCGGCCAGACCGTGGAGATCAGCGTCGATGCCTACCTGGGCGAGCGCTTCCGCGGCCGCATCATCGCCCTCAACCCGCGCCTGGATGAGGTCGGCCGCAGCCAGGCCATCCGCGCGCAGATCGGCAACGCCGACCACCGCCTCAAGCCCGGCCAGTTCGTCAAGGTCTCGGTGATCCTCGAAGAGCGCCCCGACGCGCTGCTGATCCCCGAGGAGGCGGTGATCCCGGTCGGCCAGCAGCTGTTCGTCGCCATCGTCGTCGACGGCAAGGTGGAGCGCCGGCAGATCCGCATCGGCCAGCGCCAGCGCGGCAAGGCCGAGGTGCGCGAGGGCCTGCAGGGCAACGAGCAGGTGATCACCGCGGGCTGGCAGAAGGCCGGGCCCGGGCAGGAGGTGCGCACTGTCGCGCGGGGTGCGCTATGACCCTGTCCGACCTGTGCATCCGCCGCCCGGTATTCGCCACCGTCCTCTCCCTGGTGGTGGTGCTGCTCGGGCTGATGGCCTACCAGCGCCTGACGGTGCGCGAGTACCCGAACATCGACGTGCCCATCGTCACCGTCAACGTCATCTACCCCGGCGCCAGCCCGGAGATCATGGAATCCCAGGTGGCGCAGCCCATCGAGGACGTGCTCTCGGGCATCGAGGGCCTGGACTTCGTGTCCTCCATCAGCCGCTCCGAGAACACCCAGATCACCGCGCAGTTCCGCCTCGGCACCGACGCCGACGAGGCGGCCAACGACGTGCGTGACCGTCTCGGCCGGGTGCGTGGCCTGCTGCCCACCGAGATCGACGAACCGGTGGTGCAGAAGGTCGAGGCCGACGCCCAGCCGGTGGTGTGGATCGCCTTCTACAGCGAGCGGCACTCGGCGATGGAAATCACCGACGTGCTGGAGCGGGTGGTGCAGGACCGCCTGCAGACCATCCCCGGCGTCTCCGAGGTGCAGATACGCGGCGCGCGCACCTATGCCATGCGCATCTGGCTGGACCCGGAGAAGCTCGCCGCCCACGACCTCACCGTGCAGGACGTGGAAGACGCCCTGCGCCGGCAGAACGTGGAGATCCCTGCCGGGCGCATCGAGTCGGTGCAGCGCGAGTTCAGCGTGCTCTCGGAAACCGACCTGAAGACCCCCGAGGAATTCAACGACCTGATCATCGACGACCGCCGTGGCTACCTGCTGCGCCTGTCCGACGTGGGCCATGCCGAGATCGGCGCCGCCGACGAGCGCTCGCTGGTGCGCTTCAACGGCCGCCCGGCGGTGTCCCTGGGCCTGGTGCGCCAGGCCACGGCCAACCCGCTGGAAATCTCCGATGGTCTCAATGCCGCGCTGCCCGATGTGCGCGAGCTGCTGCCCGAGGGCATGCAGATGGCCATCGCCAACGACAACTCGCTGTTCATCCGCGAGTCCATCGCCAACGTCTACGCCACCATCTGGGAGGCGGTGGTGCTGGTGGTGCTGATCATCTTCCTGTTCCTGCGCTCGCTGCGGGCGACGCTGGTCCCGCTGGTGACCATCCCGGTGTCGCTGATCGGCGCCTGCGCGCTGATGGCGCTGATGGGCTTCACCATCAACACCCTCACGCTGCTGGCCATGGTGCTGGCCATCGGCCTGGTGGTGGACGACGCCATCGTGGTGCTGGAGAACATCCACCGGCACATCGAGGCGGGTTTGTCGCCTGTACAGGCGGCGTTCAAGGGCAGCCGCGAGATCGCCTTCGCGGTGATCGCCATGACCCTGACCCTGGCCGCCGTCTATGCGCCCATCGGCTTCATGCAGGGCACCTCGGGCAAGCTGTTCACCGAGTTCTCCTGGACCCTGGCCGGCGCGGTGCTGGTCTCCGGTTTCGTCGCCCTGACGCTATCGCCGATGATGTGCGGCCAACTGCTCAAGCCGCACCGGGCGGAGGAGCGCCACGGTCGCGTCTACAACCTGATCGAAGGCTTCCTCAACGGCCTCACCTACAGCTACCGCCACCTGCTGGAGCGGGTGCTGCGGGCCTGGGTGCTGATCGCCGTGTTCCTGGTCGGTGTGCTGCTGGCGTGCGCCTGGATGTTCACCGGCCTGCGCAGCGAGCTGGCGCCCACCGAGGACACCGGCACCATAGTCGGCACCCTCAACGGCCCGGACGGCGCCACCCTGCAGTACACCAGCCGCTACGCGAAGATGCTCGAGGACGCCTACAAGTCCATCCCCGAGACCAACCGCTACATGGTGGTGGTGGGTTTCCCCACCGTGGCCCAGGGCCTGTCGTTCATGAAGCTGGAGGACTGGGACAAACGCAGCCGCAGCCAGTTCGAGATCCGCGACGAACTCCTGCCCAAGCTGCAGGACATCCCGGGCGTGCGTGCCTTCCCGGTCAACCGCCCGCCGCTGGGGCAGAGCGCGCGCAACCAGCCGGTGAACTTCGTCATCCGCTCGTCCCTGGAATACGCCGAGCTGCAGCAGTACGTAGACACCCTGCTGGCGCGCATCCGCGAGTACCCGGGGCTGGAGAGCATCGACACCGACCTCAAGCTCAACACCCCGCAGCTCAAGGTCACGGTCAACCGCGAGCAGGCCACCGCCGTGGGCACCGACGTCGCCACCATCGGCCGCAGCCTGGAAAGCCTGTTCGGCAGCCGCCAGGTGACCCGCTTCAAGCAGAACGGCGAGCAGTACGACGTGCTGGTGCAGCTGGCCAACGTCGACCGCAGCAACCCCGACGACCTCAACCGCGTGTACGTGCGTGGCCGCGACGACAGCATGGTGCAGCTCTCCAACCTCATCGAGGTGAAGGAGACGGTGTCGCCGCGCGAGCTCAACCACTTCAACCAGCTGCGCGCGGTGACCCTCAGCGCCAACGTCGGCAGCGGCTACACCCTGGGCGAGGCGCTGACCCATCTGGAACGCGTGGCCCGCGAGGTGATGCCGCCGGAGACCCAGTTCGACTACACCGGCACCTCCCGCGACTTCAAGGAGTCCAGCGCCGGCGTGGCGCTGACCTTCGCCCTGGCCCTGGTGTTCATCTACCTGGTGCTGGCGGCGCAGTTCGAAAGCTTCGTCGACCCCTTGATCATCCTCTTCAGCGTGCCGCTCTCCATCGCCGGGGCCTTGCTCGCCCTGGAGCTGTTCGGCGGCACCCTGAACATCTATTCCCAGGTGGGCATGGTCACGCTCATCGGGCTGATCACCAAGCACGGCATCCTCATCGTCGAATTCGCCAACCAGCTGCTGCGCGAGGGGCGCAGCCTGGATGAGGCGGTGATGGAGGCCTCGGTGCAGCGCCTGCGGCCGATCCTCATGACCACCGGCGCCATGGTCCTCGGCTCGCTGCCCCTGGCGATCGCCACCGGTGCCGGCGCCGAGAGCCGCCAGCAGATCGGCATGGTGATAGTCGGCGGCCTGCTGGTGGGCACCTTCTTCACCCTGTTCGTGGTGCCGACCCTGTACCGCAAGCTGCGCCAATGGCGGCCGATGCGCCTGGAGGAGCCGGCGCTGGCGTGATGCCCCATGGGCTTGTAGGGGCGAACTCATTGGCTATGTCTGCGTTAAGTGTTGCTATAAGAATTGAGCCCAGCTGATTGCCGAGCTCTGGTGATGTTTCTGGTTTCGCCCCCCGGCGAGTCTCTTTCTTCAGTCGCCAAGAAAGAAACCAAAGAGGCTTGCCCCATCATCCGGCCCCGGCTTCGCCGTGGTTCCCTCACTCCATCGTCGTTACTCGCTACGCTCGCCCTTCGGGCCGCACTGAAGTGCGTTCGCCGCAAGCGTCGTCTGGGGGCCGGCGCGATGGGCCATCTATGGCCTGGCGCGCCTCTCGCGGCATCCATGCCGCTCGTCCCCCGGCGCAACGACTGCGTTCGGCCTCCTGGAGGGGCGTTGGCGGCTGCTCCAACTTTCTTCGTCCAACGCATCGCCACGTGGTACGCACAGGTGTAAGCGCGCGCCGGTTTTGGCCTTTCCTAGCGATCCATTTGGCATTTTCGAACAAGCGGTACCTAGCGGGACATTTGGCATCGCTACTATGCTTAGCGCTTGGACTCAACAGGTAGAGGCGTCATGAAGACAATCACCAAAGAAGAGATGGTGGCCTTAGCCAATCAACGCTTGTTGTCACGACAGCGAGAGATGCCGGGGCTGCGAATTGATGATGCTGAGACGATGGGCTCTGTGCTCATTCTGCGCGGCGAGTGCTTCCTCCAAAGGAACTGTGCTGCCACTAAGAAGAGCATTGCGGCGATAAGAATTTATCGTGAGCTGTCCGAAGAGCTTTCTAAGGAATACCGAGTTGCAAAGCCGGAGCCATCTTCAAGCTGACTTATTCGCCGGCCTTTAGGCTGTACCTGCTAGTTGCTGCCGGCCGCAGGGTTTCGCTGCACCTGCGGCCGTCGCCCTCTCTTAACTCTCTAAATGCTGTTAGCTCCAGCTCCCGCTGGCGTACCAGACACCCGTCCGGGGGTCGCAGCGGAACCGAGCATGATGGCCGGGGGCGCTAAGCTCGACAGCGCCGGTCGGGTATAGCGTGGCGCCGGCCCCGGCCTCGAAACGCCAGGTCCTGGCGTTACCCGCCGCGACTGTCACCTCGACGAACAGGTCGGGGTCGCCGCCCAGCTGGTCGATGCCGTTGGCGCTGTAGGCATCGCGGACGGTGTCGTTGAACCCTGCCGGCAGTTGGATGACCAGAGTGCCCGCCGTGGTGTCGCTCAGGTAATGGTGCTGCTGGACTACCTGCTCGCTGATGGCAAACGAGCCGCTCGCATAACCGCACTCCATTTCATGCCAGGCCCCTGCCCAGTTGCCCCACACGTTCGGCACCACCGTTCGGCTCGTGGCCCTCATGGCATCCACCCAGGGCGTCGCCAGCGGGTCGGCTGAGTCACGCCAGGCGTAGCCGCTGGCGGTGCGCTCCAGGACAAAGCGCGCTTCACGGGTGGGCGGCTCGGGTAGCGATTGGGTGATCGCGCGCAGGGCAAACGGCGCTGCCAAGCTGCCGGCCAACTGGAAGGCCTGGCCACCAGGACGCAACAGGTCAGCAGCGGTGATGTTGCTACTGCCGCCACTCTCGCCGCCGCCGGCCAGGTCGATGAGGATCGGCTGCGGGTGCAGGGTGACGGTGCCCTGACTCAGCCCTGATGTCAGGTAGCCGACCACCAGGATGGTGGCGACGTGCAAGTCCTCGGCCGTGGCGGGTGCCTCACCGTCCGGGCCGCGCCCGTTGAGGTACGCCCCTCCCACGGTGACCGCGAACGATTGCCCGCCGCCCAGCACGCAAACCGGGGCACCGACCCAATCGTCCAGCGTCCCGGCCGGCAACGCGGTGGTGTCTGCCTTCAGGTCCGCCAGGGTGCAGGTGCCGCCCACCAGCACCTGGACAGGTTCACCGCTGGCGACGCCGGCAGCAAGCACCCTTCCGACCAGGTAGCCAGGCAACAGGCCCAGGCTGCTGCCGATGTCCTCCTCCAAGAGGTACGCATAGCGGTCAGTCTGCCCAGGGGTGTTGGAGTCGCCACCTACCGGATAGAGGCCTACCAACTCCCCGCCGGCAGTGGCCTCGCTTCCACCCCATAGGGCGGTCACGCTGTACGCGCCGGACGACCCGCCGCCCGCATTGGCGGCCTCAAGCAAGGCCCGGCCAACGCCGGCAGTCCAATAGGCGCTTACGCGCGTTCCTGACGGCCAGGCCCTGGCTTCGGTGCCCTCCTGGCCGCGTAGCAGCGTGATGGAGCCACCGGAAACGGCCACAGCCTTGACGATCTCGCCGCTGTCGTCGTCGCTGGCGTCTTCGCTCGAAAGCGTCAGCACGTAGTAGCCGCCGGCAAGGCTGCCCAGGGCGGCCGCTTTGCTGGCGTCGATGGTCATGGTTTCGGCCCCGGCGCTCAGCGCTGCCAGAAGCTCGGTCGTCCAATTGTTGATGAACAGTGGTTGCACTTGAAATGACTCCTAGATGTAGACGACTGAATTGGGCTCGCCCAGGACGTATTGCCCGGTGAACGGGTCAATGGCCCCGTACAGCGGTGAGGGGCGGCCTTGGGGCGGGAATGGGATGTCACGCCGCACCTGGTCGACTCCGCCAGGAAAGGCGGTGAAGCCGTAGCGGTCGCGCTGGCGCTGGCTGCCAACCACGCGGAAAGCCTCGAGCAGGCATACCAGCCGATTGCTCCACCAGTGCGCCCAGCACTGCCAGCTGTAGGTTTTGGTCGGAGAACGCATAGGCAGGGTGAAGACGCGGCGGGCCGCGCTCACCAGCCACTTTTCCGGGTTGCCCTCGCCAAAGCGCCCTTGCTCATCTATCGACAGGTTGTCGCCGCCGGGCCCGTAGCCACCGCCCAGGCCCAGCGAGAGGCCGTGGAGAGTGCTTTGTGCCTGGTCGATGGTTTCACCGTCGATGCTCAGCACCCACCGATCATGCAGCTCGGCCACCTGGGGACCAGGTCGGCCCGATAGGCCGGTCGAGAAACCCACCACACCGGCGGCGTTCA